>DASSSR010000017.1:0-32189 GCA_035708345.1 Gaiellaceae bacterium | reverse complement strand
TATTGCCCAGTCTCGTCATGCCCTCGGGACTGTCGGGAACTCGTCACCAACGCGAAAGACGTTCCTATAGACGTCAAGTGCTGTTGAGGGCTTCGAGGTCGGCTCGGAGTGTGTGGAAGGTCTCGCGGGCGATGTAGCGCTTGAGGCAGCGGAGGATCTCGCGTTTGCTCAGGCCGTCGCTGGTGCGCTTGGCGGCGTAGGCGCGGGTGCGTGGGCAGTAGCGAAGGCGGCAGACCGCGATCATGTGGAGCGCTCTGTTGGCCTGTCGGTCGCCGCCTGGGTCGAGGCGATGGCGGTTGGTGCGGCCGGAGCTTGCTTGGATGGGGGCGGCGCCGCAGATCTTCGCGAAGGCTGCTTCGCTGCGGAACCGTTCGATGTTCTGGCCCGCGGCGATGAGGAGCTGGCTCGCGCCTTGCGTGCCGACCCCAAACAGCTGTGTGGTGCGTGGGGCGGCGACGCATACGAGCCGCTCGAGCTGGCGGTCGAGCTCTGCGATCTCGCGGTCGAGCTCGCCGATGCGACGGGCGAGGCTTGAGAGCGCGAGCTTCGCCGCTTGGGCCGGGTCGTGCAGGCGCTGGGTGTCGGGGCGCAGCTTTCGGCAGCGGGCGACCTTCGCTCTCATGGTTCGGCCGTGGCGGAGGTCGCTTCGGAGCGTCTCGGGTGCGGTGACGATCAGGTCGTTGAGTTGCTGCAGCGCCGCGTGGCGCGCTTTCAAGGCGCTGGTCCTGACGAGCTGGAGCTGGCGGATCGCCTCCACGATCCCGCTCGTCTGTTTTGGGACCGCGGTCGCCGTTCGGCTGAGCGCTGCGCGGGCGGCGAGCTCTGCGTCGATCGGGTCGCTCTTGCCGAGCCGCTGCCGCGCGTGCCGGTGCGGCTGATTGACCTCGACCACGCTGATCCCGCTGGCGCGGAAGGCGCGTACGAGCCCGGCCGCGTAGGCGCCGGTCGATTCGACCCCGACGCGCTCGACCGTTCCGTGGCCGCGCAGCCAGCCGATCAGAAGCTCGTAGCCGGCCGCGGTCGTTGGAAACGCGCTCGCGCCCAGCAGTCGCCCCTGTAGATCGACGACCGCCACGTGATGCTCGTCGGTATGCGCGTCGACGCCGCCGACCACGCGCGCTCTGTGATTTGCCATCCTTGACGTCACCGTCCCTTCGGTTCGGGGCGGCAGGCCGGGACGGGCGGACACAACAGTGACGAGGCACTTGCAGCGAACAGGTTCCTATCAAGTCACGACCGCCCGGACCGGCCGCCCGTGAGCGGCCACAACGAGCGTCCGCCGGGACCGACACGTCTTTCAGACGACACTTCGGTCAGCTCCAGAACAAGTCAGATCCCGGCGAACACCCGCCGGCAGATCTTCACTGCTCCATAAACGGCTCCATCCAGGCCCTCAAAGGCCCCAACGCCGACTGAACACATACGCGACACCCCCGGCGTGCGGGGATTTTGCAGAGCCCTCTGACGGACTCGAACCGTCGACCCCCTCCTTACCATGGAGGTGCTCTACCAACTGAGCTAAGAGGGCAGGGCGAGCATTGTAGCCCGCCCCGCCCGGCGGTCCAGCCGGCGCGCGCGGCCGCTAGCCCGCCGCGAACTGCGAGATGAACGCCTGCGCGGCGGCCGTGTCCAGCCGGTAGCCGGCGGACGTCCCCTTGCAGTACTTCGTCCCCCACGAGATGTCGGCGACGAGGTACTGCGTCCCGTTCGGCGCCGTCGAGAAGACCGGCCCACCCGAGTCGCCGAAGCACGTGCCGCCGCCGCCGGTGCCGCCGCCCGCGGAGTCCGTGAACCGCACCTCGTAGCCGCCGGCGAGATGGCTGCGCAGATCCTGCAGCTGCACCGTGCCGACGAACCGCTGCGCCTTCGCGATCTCGAGGTTCGGGCGCTCGAACTGCACGCCGTAGCCGGCGACCGTGAAGTTGACGTTCTGCTTGCCGCGCGCGGTCGCGAGCGAATCGAGGTAGCCGCTCGGCGCGAGGGTCGCGAACTGCGACACGGGCGCGTCGCGGTCGAGGACGACGACGCCCATGTCGTGCGTGTTCGGCGTCGTCAGCTCGCCCGTCCAGCCGGGATTCGGATACGGCGTGCCGCCGACGTCGCCCATGCACGGGTACCCGGTGTAGCCCGCGCACGAGCTGCCGTCGAACGGATAGCTGCCGACGTCGGCCGCGGTCAGCGCGTTCGCGAACCAGAGCTCGGCGTGCGCGGGCGTCGCGCCCTCGTCGAGCCCGGTGCAGTGGCCGGCGGTCGCGTAGACCCGCGGCGAGATCATCGTCCCCGAGCACCGCCACAGCGGCACGCCCGCGGCGTCGTAGTAGACGCTCATCGCGACGTAGCCGTACGCGTTCGCCGCGTCGAACGACCCGCCCTGCACGGCGCCCGCGGGCGACACGGCGACGGCGCAGACGGCGGCGGCCGCCGCGGCGAGCGGCAGGAGCTTTCTCATGTCCTGTGAGCCTCCCCGATCGTGTTTCCGACCCCTCGGCCGGTTCGCGCCGACCGTAGACGGCGCCCGCGCGCACGTCGCCGAGTTATTCGAGATCGTCGTTTCTGCGCGCGCGCACGCGGCGTCCCCCCGCACCGGCCGCCGCCTCGGCCGCCTCCGCCGCTTCCGCGTGCGGGACCGCGCGCAGCGAGATCTGCACCGGCAGCGCCCCCGGCGGCCGCTCGTGCGGCTCGCGCCGGTACGTGTCCACGTGCTCGAGCCACGTGAGGCCGAACTCGAACAGCTCCTCTGGGGTCATGTAGACGGTGAAGCTCCCCGTCGTCGCCGCGCCGCGCCACGCGCTCGAGAGCGCGTCGTAGCGGAGCAGGAACTGCTGCAGCGCCGCCTCGTCGCGCTCGAGGTGGAGCAGCCGCGCGGACATCTCGACCGCCCGCTCCTCGGGATCCTCCGCGCCGGTGGGAATGTAGAGCGGCCGCGTCCGCCGCCACCACCGCTCCCGCGCCGTCCCGCGCTCGACGTCCTCCTCGATCAGGCCCGCCTCGGCCAGCACCCGCAGGTGGTAGCTCGTCGCCCCGCTCGACTCGCCGAGCAGCGCCCCCAGCCGCGAGGCCGTGGACGGCCCCTCCTGCCGCAGCGCGTCGAGGATCCGCATCCGGATCGGGTGGATCATCGCCCGCACCTGCTCGACCGACGCCGGCGCGAACCGCTGCTCAGGCACGTCCTGGATCCTTTGCAAACTTTTTTTGCATCGAGGCGTCGAAGCGGACGATGCAGTATCCCTCGCGGACGCCTGCGAATCCGGCGGTGCCGTTCCCGGCCCGGACGCCGTGGCCCGGGGTGGAGCTGCGCCACCTCGTGGCGCTGCAGGCCGTCGTCGCGGCCGGCTCCTTCAACGGCGCCGCCGCCCGGCTCGGCTACACGCAGTCCGCGGTCAGCGCACAGATCCGCGCGCTCGAGCGGATGATCGGCGTCCGCGTGCTCGACCGCTCGCGCGGCGCCCGCGAGATCGGCCTGACGCGGGAGGGCGCGATCGTCCTCCGCTACGCGACCGAGATCGTCGCCCGCTTCGAGGCCGCCGCCGGTCACCTCGTCGCCGGCGACGGCCCGCCCGCCGGCGAGCTGCGCGTCGGCAGCTTCCGCAGCGCCTCGCTCGCGCTCGCCGCACCGGCGCTCGCCCGGCTGGCGGCGAAGCACCCGGAGCTGCAGGTCGCCCTCGTCGAGCTCGCCGACGAGACCGCGCTCCTCGACCTGCTCGCCGACGGGTCCGTCACGCTGGCGTTCGCGATCGCGCCGGTGCCGCCGGGATTCGCGTCGGCGGTGCTGCGGCGCGAGGGCTTCGTCGCCGTCGTCGCCCGGGACGACGAGCTCGCCGGACGCGGCGAGCTCTGCCTGCGCGACCTCGCGTCGCGTCGCGTGCTCGTCGACGGGACGCACCACGGCGGACGGCTCGGCCGCAGCGCGCTCGACCACGGCGCCGCCTCCGTCTCCGTCGTCGACGACAAGACCGTCGTCGCCGCACTCGGCGCCGCCGGGGCAGGCGTCGCCCTGCTTCCGGAGCTCGCATACGTGCCGGTCGGCGACGCCGCCGTCCTGCCGCTGCGCGGCGAGCTGCCCGAGCGCACGATCGCGCTCGCGTGGAAGGCCGAGCGGCTGCGCACCGCCGGCACGCAGCGCTTCGTCAAGGCCGTCACGGCCGTCGCGCACGCGCAGCGCGCCCGCGACGTCGTCCGCTCCTTCGCCGCCGGCTGACGCCGCAGTAGAGTCGCGCCACCGTGCGCAGCTCGCGCGTCATCACGGTGGTCGGCTGCCACGCCGGCGGGGAGATCGGCAACGTCGTCGTCGGCGGCGTCCTGCCGCCGCCCGGCCGGACGGTGTTCGAGCGGATGCTCGCGCTCGAGGCCGACGACTCGCTGCGCCGCCTGCTCCTGCGCGAGCCGCGCGGCAGCGTCGCGGCGCACGCGAACCTGGTCGTCCCCACGAACGAGCCGGGCTGCGCGGCCGGCTTCGTGATCATGGAGCCGACCGAGTACCCGGCGATGTCCGGCTCGAACACGATCTGCGTCGCGACCGTCCTGCTCGAGACGGGAATGGCGGAGATGCACGAGCCGGAGACGGTGCTGCGGCTCGAGGCGCCGGCCGGGATCGTCCAGGTGCGCGCCGCCTGCCGTGACGGCAAGTGCGAGAGCGTCGAGCTGACGAACGTGGCCTCGTTCGCGCACGCGCTCGACGCGCCGCTCGAGGTGGAGGGGATCGGCACGATCGCGGTCGACGTCGCCTTCGGCGGCATGTGGTACGCGATCGCCGCCGCGGACGAGCTCGGCTTCGCGCTCGAGCCGTCGGAGGCGCGCGACCTCGCCGACACCGGCGAGCTGATCCGGCTCGCCGCGCGTGAGCAGCTGCCGTGCGTGCATCCGGAGAACGACCAGATCGCCGGCGTCAGCATCGTGCAGATCGCGGAGGCGTGGCAGGGGGTCGGGCGCACGAGCCGCAACGCCGTCGCGATCGCGCCGGGCCGCCTCGACCGCTCCGCGACCGGCACCGGCCTCTCCGCGCGGATGGCGGCGCTGCACGCGCGCGGCGCGATGCGCGTCGGCGACGCGATGTCGCACGCGTCGGTGCTCGGCACGAGCTTCGAGGGCCGCATCGTCGCCGAGACGACGGTCGCCTCGACGCCGGCGATCGTCCCTGCGATCCGCGGCAGCGCGTGGATCACCGGGGTCACGCAGGTGCTCGTCGACCCGTCCGATCCCTTCCCGGAGGGCTACCTCCTCAACGACACCTGGCCGGGCGAGGACGTGCAGTGATAAATCCCCCTTCGTACTCTGCGGCACGAGCTCACGGGAGGCCCTCATGCACCCGATCGGCGGCACCACCTACCCCGGCGTGCCCGCGACGACGACGATCCTCGCGCTGCTGACGCCGGAGGGGAGCTCGGGAGTGCTCGCGACGACGACGAGCCACGCGTTCGCGCTCCCGGGCGGGACGATCACGACGATCGACGACGTCCACCTGATCCCGACGGCCGAGCCGGGCGTCTATCGACTCGTCTCGCACCTCGTCGTCACGGGCGGGGCGAGCGGCCAGATCGAGCTGCAGGGCGTCGCGAACCTGGCGGCCCTCACCGCGACCGGCAGGTTCGTCGGAACGATCTGTCCCGCGCCGTGACGGAGTCGACGACGATGATGATGGGGGCGGGAGGATTCGAACCTCCGTAGGCTGAGCCGACGGGTTTACAGCCCGTTCCCTTTGGCCGCTCGGGCACACCCCCGGGGCGGCCCAGTGTATCTACGCGCAGGCGTGCGGATCCGGCACGTAGCGCGGCATCGCGAGGAGCGGCGAGCGCCATCCGTCCGCCGTCGGGCCGGCGGGAATCGCGGTGAAGGTGCCCGTCCACGGCGACGCGCCGCAGACCGGCGTGCGCAGGAGCCGCGAGCCGCCGGCGGGGAGGACGACGGCGGCGGCGCGGCCGAGCCGGACCGTCGCCTGCGGGAGGGACGCCGGCTCCGCGACGCGCGCCTCGAGCCAGCCGGCGACGCGGCCGCCCGCGGCCCAGACCGCGATCCCGCCGGACTGGAGCACGTGGCCGTCGGCGATCCGTCCCTCGACGACGACGCCGAGCCGCACGGCGCCCGACGTCGCCCAGAGCGTCGCCGAGCCGAAGCGCGCGAGCGGCCGGCCGCCGGCGAGGCTCGCGCTCGTCGCCCCGGAGTAGAGGAGGACGCGGCGGCCGAGCGGGGCGCCCGCGACGCGCACCGTGCCGTCGCGCGCGACCGTCGCCTGCGGGTCGTCGAGCAGGTCGACGTCCCGCCCGCCGGGGAGGCGCACGACCCGCGTCACGTCCGGGTTCCAGAAGAGCGTCGCGAGCGCCGTCCCGGGCTGGGCGTCCTTGCCGACCACGAGCATCGTCGACGGCCCGCCCGCGGCGGCGTCGACCCAGTCGGCGCGCTGCGGCAGCGCCTTGGCGCGCGCGTCGCGCGCGAGCAGGTGCGACCAGTCGACCGCGCCGCCCAGCAGCGCAAACGACGAGAGGAAGGAGAGCGCGACGACGACGAGCGCGCCGTTGCGGAAGCGGGTCGCGAGCGCGCCGGCGAACGCGAGCGCCGTCGCGGCGATCGCGACGACCCCGGCCGCGCCGGCGCTGCTCTGCAGCTCGAGCTGCAGGCGGTTGAAGGCGTAGAAGAACGGTGCGATCCCGTGCGCCGACGCCTCCGCGGCGCCGTTCAGCGGCACGAGCGCGGCGACCGCCGCGAGCGCCGCGGCGACGCCCGTCTCGGCGAGCGGCCGGCGCGTCGCCCGCGACACGCGCAGCCCGAACGCGAGCGCGAGCAGCGGCAGCAGGTAGCAGAGGTAGCGCTCCTGCGTCCGGTCGAAGTGCTCCCAGAGCACCGACTCGAGCAGCACCGCGACGCCGACGAGCACGGTCAGCACGCTGAACAGGAACTCGGCGCGGAAGCGCGGCCGCGTCAGCCCGAGCGCGAGCCCGACGAGCGCCGAGGGGACGAGCGCGGCGCCGGCGGAGAGCAGCACGACGTAGAGGTCGACGCCGCCGAGCCGCATCGCGCCGCCCGCGCCGGCGAAGTGGCCGAGGAACCGGTAGTAGCCGAAGCCGCGCAGCGCCGCGACCGCGACCCCGGCGGCGACGGCGGCGCCGACGGCGCCGAGGAAGAGCGACTGCGTCCGCAGCGCCTCGCGCACCCGCCGCTCCCGCGCCGCGTCGGCGACGAGCGCGGCGGCGACGCAGAGCGGCAGCGCCGCGAGCTGCATGCGCGCGAGCGGCGCCAGCGCGCAGAGCGCGAGCAGGACGAGCTGCGAGCGCCGCGTCGGACGCTCGTGCATCCGGAGCGCCGCCGCCACCACGGCGAGCGCGAGCGGATACGCGAACGGCTCGGAGAGGATCATCCCCGCGAACGCCGCCGGCGGCCCGACGACGACGAGCCCGGCCAGGGCGAGCGCGAGCCCGGAGGGAACGCGCAGCCGCCGCGCGATCAGATACGCCGGGATCGCGGCGAGCGACAGCACGAACGCGTTCTCGAGCTGCACGAGCCGGTAGGCGAGCCCGACGTCGTGCACGAGCCACATCGGCGCCGTCAGCGCCGGCTCGAGCACCGAGAGGAAGTGCGCGTGCACGCCGCGCACCTGCAGGTGCCCGGTCGTCGCGAGCGAGCGGCCGAGCTGCGAGTACAGGTACTCGTCGGGGAAGACCGACGGCGACGGGAGCAGCCGCGCGAGCAGCGCCTGCAGGACCGTCCCGAGCAGGACGATCGCCGCCAGCACGAGCCGCGGCGCGACCGAGCGGGCGGCAGTGCGGGGGAGGGCGGCCGGGACGGCGGACATCCCGCCTCTCATCGGCAAGTACCGTTCGCTCCGTGAGTCCGTTCGACGTCGCGATCGTCGGCGCCGGGCCCGCCGGCTCGACCGCCGCCTACCGGCTCGCGACCGCGGGCAGGCGCGTCCTGCTCGTCGACCGGGCGCGCTTCCCCCGCGACAAGCCCTGCGGCGGCGGCGTCACGCTCCGGGCGGCCAGGCTCCTGCCCTTCTCGCTCGAGCCGGTGATCGAGGACGTGATCGAGCGGGTCGAGATCGGCCTCCGCTACCGCCATCGCTTCGCGAAGGCGGCACAGGCGCCGATCGCGTACATGACGCAGCGGAAGCGCCTCGACGAGTTCCTGCTCCGCAAGGCGGAGGAGGCCGGGGCGGAGGTGCGGGAGGGCGAGACCGTCGACGCCGGGGAGCTCGACGCCCGCTACGTGATCGGCGCCGACGGCTGCAACGGCACCGCGGCGAAGCAGCTCGGCCTCGGCGGCGGGATCGTGCACGGCGTCGCGCTCGAGGCGAACTACCCGCACGAGGCGCGCTTCACGGGGACGATGACGCTCGAGCTCGCGACGGTCGTCGGCGGCTACGGCTGGATCTTCCCCAAGGGCGACCACGTCAACGTCGGCGTCGGCGGCGACCAGGCGGAGGGGCCGCGGCTGCGCGCCGAGCTGAAGCGGATGTGCGAGGCCTTCGGGATCGACGCGGACGCGGCCGCCGACACCCGCGGCTACCGGCTGCCGATGCGGACCGCCGAGACGGTGCTCGTCCGCGGCAACGCGGCCGTGATCGGCGACGCCGCCGGGCTCGTCGACCCCTTCTCCGGCGACGGCATGTACGAGGCGTTCCTCTCGGCGCGTCTCGTGACGGACGCGGTGCTCGCCGGCGACCTGTCGCTCTACTCGGCCGGCGTCGAGCGGACGATCGCCCCGCTGACGCGGGCCGGCTGGGGCGCGCGCGCCGCCTTCAGCCGCTTCCCGCGCGCGACGTACGGCGTCGTGCGGCTCCCCGTGACGCTGCGCGCGATGGAGAAGCTGCTCCGCGGCGAGCTCGCGCACCCGGCCGCGGCCCGGGGGCTCGAGCGCGGCGCCGTGCGGATGATCGCGCGTCTGGCTAAAGCCGCGGGCACGTAGCGCCGATCCCTCCTTACCAGATGGACCTGAACGGCCTCCTTCGGCGCGCCGTCGAGCTCGGCGCGAGCGACATCCACCTGAAGATCGGCCAGCCGCCGATCCTCCGACGCGACGGCGCGCTCGGCCCGATGGAGGACGCCGCGGCGCTCGACGACAACGAGCTGCTCGCCGTCCTCAACAAGGTCGCCTCGCACGCGCCCGACAAGCTCTCGCACTTCCACGCGGCCGGCGACCTCGACATCGCCTACCAGGACGAGGACCTGCCGCGCTTCCGCGTCAACGCCTACCGGCAGCGCGGCGCGATCTCGTTCGCGTTCCGCGTCATCCCGAAGACCGTGCCGAGCTTCGAGCAGCTGAACCTGCCGCCCGGCGTGAAGAAGCTCGCGGAGGAGCACCGCGGCCTGATCCTCGTCACCGGCGCGACCGGCTCGGGGAAGACGACGACGCTCGCCGCGATGATCGACTACATGAACCGGAACCGGCAGCAGCACATCATCACGATCGAGGACCCGATCGAGATCCTGCACCCGGACCACGGCTGCATCGTCAACCAGCGCGAGGTCGGCCTCGACACGGAGTCGTTCGGCCAGGCGCTGCGCCGCGCGCTGCGCCAGGACCCGGACACGATCCTGATCGGCGAGCTCCGCGACGCCGAGACGGCCCAGACCGCGCTGCAGGCGGCGGAGTCGGGCCACCTCGTGATGTCGACGCTGCACACGATCGACGCCGCCGAGACGGTCGGCCGCATGATCGAGTTCTTCCCGCCGGAGAAGCAAGAGGTGATCCGGTCGATCCTCGCCGGCGTCCTGCGCGGCGTCGTCAGCCAGCGCCTGCTGCCGAAGGTCGGGGGCGGCCGCGTCGCCGCGGTCGAGGTGATGGTGATGAACGCCCGCATCGCCGACCTGATCCGCGAGGGCCGCGCCGACGAGATCACCGACGCCGTCGCCGAGGGCGAGTTCTTCCAGATGCAGACGTTCACGCAGGCGCTGATCGAGCACGTGCTCGCCGAGCGCGTCGACCGCGAGACGGCCGCCAACGCCGCGACGAACAAGCACGACTTCCTCGTCGAGCTCGAGCAGGCGATCAAGCGGAAGCGGGCCGCCGAGGCGGCCGAGGCGCAGGCGGCGCCACCCGCGCCGCAGCCGCAGCAGCCCGAGCAGCCGCAGCCGGTGCTCGCCGTCGCCCCGACCCCGGAGCAGCCGCCCGCGCCGGCGGAGGCGCCGCTCGGCGGCCTGCGGATCGCGCCCGCCGGGTAAGCCCGTGCGCCGCGGCGCCCTCCTCCTCGCCCTGCTGACCCTCGCCGTGCTCGCCGGCACGGCGCGCGCGGACGTCTTCCAGGTCGTCCCGACCCGCAGCACGGCGCTCGTGCCGCCGCCGCCGGCCCAGCCCGAACAGCTCGACTACCCGCAGCTGCTCGCCCTCTGGCAGGGCGCGGGCGCGCAGTACGGCGTCCCCTGGCAGGTGCTCGCCGCGATCAACAAGGTCGAGTCCGACTTCGGGCGCAACATGGGCCCGAGCTCGGCCGGGGCGGTCGGCTGGATGCAGTTCATGCCGGCGACCTGGCTCGAGTACGGCGTCGACGCGAGCGGCGACGGCGTCGCCGACCCGTGGAACGCCGCCGACGCGATCTACTCCGCCGCGCGCTACCTCGCCGCCTCGGGCGCGGCGACCGACCTCTACGGCGCCGTCTACGCGTACAACCACGCCGACTGGTACGTGCAGGAGGTGCTCGACCTCGCCCGGCTCTACGGCGGCGACACGACGATCGCGTTCACGCTCGACCGCCTGCAGCAGCAGCTGCAGGCCGCACGCCGCACCGCCGCGCGGGCCGGCGACCGCCTGCAGGCGGCGCGCGCGCTCGTCGCGCGGCTCGCGCGCAGCGCCGCGAACGCGCCCCTGCTCTCGACGCGCCTCGACATCCAGAAGCGGCAGACGCTGGCGGAGGTCCGCCGCGACGCCGCCGCCGACGGCCTCGTCCGCGCGCGGCGCGCGCTCGCGAAGGCGCAGCGGGCAGCGAAGGCGGCCTCGTTCAACAAGACGGTCGGCAGCCTGCTCGGCGCGCCCGCCGCGTCGGCGGGCTACGTCTTCCCGGTCGGCGGCGGCCCGGGCGTCGTCTCGGTCGCGCACACGCACCACGACTACCCGGCCGCCGACATCGCGGCGCCCCTCGGCGAGCCGGTCTACGCGCTCGCGAACAGCGTCGTCCAGCGCTCGTGGAGCACGCCCGACCCGCGCTGCGGGATCGGCCTGACGCTGCAGGCGTTCGACGGCCAGGTGTGGACGTACTGCCACCTCGCGGTCCTCGACCCCTCGGTGACGCCGGGCGCGGTGCTCTCGGCCGGGCAGCAGGTCGGGCTCGTCGGCGCGACCGGCGACGCGACCGGGCCGCACCTGCACCTGCAGCTGCAGCCGGCGACCGCGTGGCCGCAGGAGGAGCCGTGGTTCCAGTCCTTCGCCGGCAGCGCCTTCTCCTGGCAGGACGGCCCGACGCCGCCGCCGCCGCCAGCGCAGCCCGTCCGCGGGCTCGCCTCCGTTCACGCGGGCCCGGTCTTCCGGGTGGTCCCGGCTCCCTCGAACGGGGTCGTGCTCTTCACCCGCGGAACCCCCTAAATTCGCCGGCCGTTTCTGCCGACAAGAAGGAGGAGATGGGCATGCGGCTTCCCTCCTTCCTGCCCCGCGTGGCGCTCGTCGTGCTGGTCGCGCTCGGCGCAGGCGCCGGGCTCACGTACGCGGCCGGGCAGCAGATCACCTCGTCGGCGCCGCCCGCGACGACCGCGACGACGCCGCAGAAGCCGCTGACCCTGACCGTCCCCGACCTGCGCAACCAGGCCTTCGTCTTCGCGAAGGGGCAGCTGCAGGACGCCGGCTTCGCGTGGCGCGTCACCGGCTCGGTGCGCGGCTACGCGGCGAACACCGTCGTCTCGCAGTCGCCGGCGCCGGGGACGAAGCTCGTCGACACCGGCTCGCCGCTGATCACGGTCACGCTCGCCCGCAACGGCTCCTACCCGCAGACCGGCCAGCCGGAGGACACCTCCTCCTACGCCGGCACGCCGCTCCGGCTCGCCGACGCCGCCGTCGCCGCCGCGCCCGCCCTCCCGAAGGCGGCGCCGAAGCCGAAGCCCGCGCCGGCCGCCGGGACCGCTCCGGCGGCCGCGAAGAAGCCGGCGGCGCGGCACACGACCGCCGCCCCGGCGCAGCGCCCGCCCGCCTTCGTCGTCCCCGGCGCCCGCAAGGAGCCGCTCGACGAGATCCCGCTCCCCGCCCGTGCCGCCGCACTCGGCACGTGGCTCGCCGCCCACCCGAAGAAGACGAACGCGAACGTGAAGCACTGGCTGTTCCAGAACGCCTGGATCGTCGCCGGTGCGCGCATGGGCTGGTGGCACGGGGCGGAAGCGCTCCGCACGCTCGTCGCGGTCGACGCCCGCACCGAGTCGGTGTGGGGCATCGGCGCGAAGAGCCGCACCCTCGCCCGGCAGGCGCTCGCGGAGGTCGAAGCGAGGTCGAGGTGACGGGCGACGAGCGCGGCTACACGCTGATCGAGATGCTCGTCGTGATGATCATCCTCGGCGTCGTCGTCGGCGGGCTGACGACGATCTTCGTCAGCGGCTCGCGCGCCCAGATGGACCTCAACCGGCGCTTCCAGGCGCAGCAGCAGGCACGGCTCGCGCTCGACAAGATCCGCGTCGACCTGCACTGCGCGACGAACGCGCAGGTGCAGGCGATCAACGGCTACAACGGCGTCGCGATCTCGGCGCCGAACTGCTCCAGCTCGACGATCGACTGGTGCCTCGTGCCGAGCACGGCGATGACCGGGCGCTACGCGCTCTACCGCACCACCTCGACCACCAACAAGTGCGCGAGCACCGACACCGGCCGGCTCAAGGTCGCCGACTACCTGCTCTCGAACACGATCAACGCGGCGCTGACCGGCGTGCCGGCGACGCGCACCGTCTTCGGGACGATGCAGACGACGCCGACGGGCGAGCTCGAGACGGTGCTGGTCGACTTCCCGGTCAGCGTCAACCCGACCTCGACGCAGGACGTCTACGAGCTGAAGGACGCGATCGTGGCGCGCAACTCCGCCCGCTGCGTCGGCACCTGCACGACCACCTCGACCTACGCGACGAGCCCGTGATCGCGCGCCTGCGGCAGGAGCACGGAATCGCGCTGGTGCTGGCGCTCGCCGTCTGCCTCGCGCTGTCGACGCTCGTCTTCGGGATCACCACGTACGCGACCTCGAACCAGCGCAGCGCCACGAACAGCAACAACGAGTCGCTCGCGCGCTCGTATGCGGAGGCGGCGCTGAACACCGCGTACAGCCGGCTCTTCTACTCGAAGTCGGCGGCCGGCCAGCTCGCGGGCCTCAGCCCGACCAAGCCTTCGCTGCTCGGCTGCGCGACGAGCGCGAGCTCGAGCGACACCTCCGACTGCAGCTCCCCGACGCCGCTCTGCGTCTCGTTCGCCGGCACCTGTCCGAGCGGAACCTATTCCCCGACGGCCGGGACCGCGTCCTACTACGGCTTCTTCTCGGGCAACAGCCCCGCCGACGGCGCGACGTTCAACGGCGTGACGGAGGAAGCAGACATGTGGATCGTCACCGCCACCGGGTACGTCGCGAACGGCAGGGGCGGCGTGACCGCGAAGACGCTGAAGGCGACGGTGCTGGTCAACGGCGGCGGCGCCGGGGCGATCGCCTCCGTGTGGAACCACGTCTTCATCACCTCCCCGCTCGCGGCCACGCCGGCCTGCAACCAGACGATCAGCGGCAACGGGACGCTGTGGACGGCTCCGCTGTACGTGATCGGCAACCTCTGCCTGAACGGCAACAACGACGCGATCCAGGAGTCCGGAAACCAGAAGATCGACCTTCAGGTGGGCGGCAGGCTCGTGCTCGCCGGCAGCGGCTCGTCGGCCTCGACGGTCGGAGACTGGACGACGAACCCGGTCACGCCGATCACGAGCGGAGCCGTCGTCGGCGGCTGCTCGAGCTCGCTCACCGGGACGACGAGCGACTGCGCGACGAACTACAAGTACAAGGTCGCCTCGGTCGGGACGTTCATCCCGCAGAACGACCCGCAGCTGAAGGACAGCCAGGTCGAGTACGACTACACGCACTTCGACCCGAGCCCGACGTATCCGTGCGCCTCGAACGCGTCGCCGCCGAACCTGACGGCGCAGCAGCTCGACTACCAGGCGACGAGCGGCGAGCTGGCCGGAACGTCGTACCCGGGCAACAGCGGCAGCGGCAGCCTGGGCGGCGTCTTCCAGCTGACGCCGACCTCGAGCTACGCGTGCGTGTCGGCGAAGGGCGCGAACACGGGCTATCTGATCTGGAACAACAACACGAGCGGCAACATCACCGTCGCCGGGATCACCGTCCCGCCGAAGACGCTCGCGATCAACGGCAACATCTACATCGACGCGCCGCTGACGATCTCGCAGTCCCTCACCTACAAGGGGACGGCGATCATCATGGTCTCCGGCCAGATCTCGATCACCGGCAACAGCCAGACGATCTGCGCCCAGAACACGAGCTGCAGCTTCGACAACTGGCAGGGCTCGACGGGGAACAACGACATGCTGACGCTCGCGACCGTCCTGAAGAGCTCCTCGACCGCGTTCAACTTCAGCGGCCAGGGCGAGACGTTCATGGGCTCGATGTGGACGCAGACGTCGTCGCAGATCAACTTCTCTGGGAACACGTACACGATCATGGGCCCGCTCTCGACGGGGAGCATGGCGATCAGCAAGAACGGCTTCACGTTCAGGCCGCTGCCGGTGATCACGAACATGCCGCTCGGGGCGCCGGTGCCGCCGAACGTCAGCGTGACGATCAACCCGATGAAGGTGATCGGCTAGCGGGCAGGGGCTGCCCCTTCCGGGGGATTTCCAGGGAAATCGCCCCGCCCTACGGTGCGTCCGGCATCCGGGCCGTGCGGCCGGCCGGGGCGCCGGGGGCGGGCGAACGCAGGGAGCCGTAGATGGTACGAGGGTGGATCGAAAGGCGGGTGTCGGACGAGTCGGGCTTCGCCCTGGTCCTCGCGCTCGCGATCGTCGTCGCGCTGGGCGCGACGGTCAGCTCGGTCGCGTACTACGCGACCTCGAACTACCACGCGGCGAACCACTCGAAGTCCGATCAGACGGCGCTCTCGCTCGCCGAGGCCGGGCTCAACCTCGCGTACTCGACGCTCGAGAACGCCCCCAACCCGGGGATGGCGAGCGCGGTCTCGCCGACGCCGGTCGCCGACAGGCCGATGCCGGGCGGCTTCGTCACGTACTTCGGCACCTTCGACGCGGCCAACAAGGTCTGGACGCTCGTCGGGATCGGCAAGGCCGTCGACACGAACCGGCCCGGCCAGCTCGTCGTCCGCTACGTGCGCGGCCGCGCGAGCATCGGCACCGCGACGGTGGGCAGCAAGAACAACGCCGTCTGGAACTACGTCTACGCGGACTCGACGTCCACGTGCACGACGATCGGGAACTCGGTCAACGTCAACGTGCCGTTCTACGTCAAGGGCAACCTCTGCATGGCGAACTCGGCGACGATCACGAGCTACGCGCTGCAGGTGGGGGGCACGGTGACGCTGACGAGCCCGCAGAACTCGATCGGCAGCGCGGCCTCGCCGCTGCACGAGGCGCACATCGGCGGCGGCTGCTCGACGGACGGCGTCCACTACGTCAGCCCCTGCGGCGCCTCGCAGCGCGTCTGGGCAGGCACGGTCGACGCCGACCCGATCCCGCTCTCGAAGCCGCCGGTCGACCTCGTCGGGACGGCGAACAGCGCGCCGCTCGGCCCGGCGCACGGCTGCACCGTCGGCAGCCTGCCGTGGGGCGGCTTCGACAACGACGCGAACCACCAGAACGTCAGTCTCGGCACGATCAACCTCGTCCCGAAGAACACGACCTACGACTGCAAGGCGCTCGACGCGAACGGCAACGTCGTCGGCGAGCTCGGCTGGGACGGGACGACCCTGACGATCGCGGGGACGATCTACCTCGACGCGAACATCAGCTTCGGCCAGCAGAACCACGTCGTCTACCAGGGCAAGGCGACGATCTACGCCTCCGGCTCGATCACGGTCGGCCAGCAGACGACCGTCTGCGGCGTCGCCGACTGCGGCACCGGCTGGGACACCTCGAAGAACCTGCTCGCGTGGGTGGCGGGGCAGCAGTGCGCGGCGAACGGCTCCGAGACCGACGGCATGAGCGTCCAGAACTACTCGACGTTCCAGGGCGCGGTCTACACGGTCTGCGACTACCGCGAGGGCAACAACGCGACCGTCTGGGGGCCGATCGTCTCCCGGCAGGTCTACCTGAACAACTCAACCACGAACTTCTACGTGCCGATAGGAACCCTGTTGCCCGGGATGCCCGCCCAATACGACCAGGTCCAGACGATCGTCCCCCAGCCCGGCAGCTGGAGCTCCTGACGTGGAGCTCGCAGCGCTCGCGCTCGCGCCCGGCCTCGCGCTCGGCTCGTTCCTGAACGTCGTCGCCGCCCGGGTGCCGCTGCGCCGGTCGATCGTGCGGCCGCCCTCGGCCTGCATGGACTGCGGCCACGAGATCGCGTGGTACGACAACGTGCCCGTCCTCTCCTGGCTCGCGCTGCGCGGCCGCTGCCGCAGCTGCGGCGCCCGGATCCCGGCGCGCTACCCGCTCGTCGAGGCCGTCAGCGGGCTGCTCGTCGCCGCCTGCGTCTGGACGTTCGGCCTGCACCCGGAGGCGCTCGTCGCCGCCTTCTTCTGCCTCGCGCTCGTCGCCGTCTCGGCGACCGACCTCGAGCACCGGATCATCCCGAACCGGATCGTGCTGCCGGCCGCCGCCGCCGTGCTCGTCGCGCAGACGGCCGTCCACCCGAGCCCGGAGTGGGCGATCGGCTCCTTCGGCGCCTGCGCCTTCCTGCTCGCCGCCGCGCTCGCGTACCCCGCGGGGATGGGGATGGGCGACGTCAAGCTCGCGCTGCTGCTCGGGGCGATGCTCGGCCGCACGGTGACGGTGGCGCTCTTCGTCGGCATGCTCGCGGCGCTCGTGCCCGGGATCGTCCTGCTCGCCCGCCACGGCGCGAAGGGCCGGAAGATGGGCGTGCCGCTGGCGCCGTTCCTCGCGCTCGGCTCGGTCGTCGCGCTCTTCTGGGGGCACCCGCTGCTCCACCTCTGGCTGCACTGACGGCCGGTCGCTCGTTCGAGGGATTCGCGCAGGAAGCGGCGCCCGCCCGGCAAAACCCTGCTCCTTGCGGGTATTCGATGCCACTGAACCGGGGCTAACGCCGACGCTCCCGGCTGCCGATACCTCATTCGAGGGATCGGAACCATGAGCGACGACGACTTCGAGCTGCCGCAGCTCCGCACCGCCGGGACGCCCCCGCCGGTCGCCCCCGCCGGCCCGCCGCCGGGCCTCGGAGCGCACCCCGTCAACGAGCTCGCCGAGCTCGTCGTCGACCTGCTCGCGGCCACCCAGCTCGTCCCCGACGACAAGCTCGCGCTCGTCCGCGGCCGCGCCCAGCAGACCGGCTCGCTGCCGCAGGCGCTCGTCGACGAGGGCGTCGCCTCGTCGGACGGGATCGCGCGCATGGTCGCCGCGCGGCACCAGCTGCCGCTCGTCGACCTGCCGGTCGTCGGCGTCGACGAGACCGCCGCGAAGACGATCCCGCTGCACGTGCTGGAGCGCGTCGTCGCGATCCCGTACGCGCTCCAGGGCGACGCGCTGCACGTCGCGGTCGCCGACCCGGCGAACCTGCACGGGATCGACGAGCTCCGGCTCGCCACCCGCCACCCGCTCGAGCTCGGCGTCGCCTCGCGCGACGACATCGTCGCCGCGATCCGCCGGCTCGTCCGCGCCTCGGAGGCGTTCGGCGCGCGCGCGCTCGTCGAGGAGGAGGAGGCGCAGCTCGACCAGACCGCCGCCGAGGAGGAGACCGACCTCGAGGCCGACGACGGCGTCTCGGACGCGCCGCTCGTCCGGCTCGTCAACTCGATCCTCTTCCAGGCGGCCGAGGACGGCGCCTCCGACGTGCACTTCGAGCCGCAGGAGGACGCGCTGGTCGTCCGCTTCCGGATCGACGGCGTGCTCCAGGAGATGCAGCGCATCCCGAAGCGGATGACCGCCGGCGTCACGACCCGCCTGAAGGTGCTCGCGAAGCTCGACATCGCCGAGCGGCGCAAGCCGCAGGACGGCCGCATCTCGCTCAACGCGGCCGCCGCCGGCCGCATGCTCGACGTCCGCGTCGCGACGCTGCCGACGGTCGAGGGCGAGTCGCTCGTCATGCGCCTCCTCGACAAGTCGAAGAAGCCGCCGACGCTGACCGAGCTCGGCCTGTCCGAGGAGATGCGCAACCAGCTGACGGCGATCATCCAGCGGCCGACCGGCGCGCTGCTCGTCACCGGCCCGACCGGCTCCGGTAAGTCGACGACGCTCTTCGCCTGCCTGAACCAGATCAACCGGCCGGAGATCAACATCATCACGGTCGAGGACCCGGTCGAGTACCGGCTGCCCGGCGTGAACCAGGTGCAGATCAACAACCGCGCCGGTCTGACGTTCGCGGCGGCGCTGCGCTCGATCCTGCGCTCCGACCCCGACGTGGTGATGGTGGGAGAGGTCCGCGACGGCGAGACGGCCAAGATCTCGATCGAGGCCGCGCTCACCGGCCATCTCGTGCTGTCGACGCTGCACACGAACGACGCGCCGAGCGCGCTGACGCGCCTCAACGAGATGGGCGTCGAGCCGTTCCTCACCGGCGCGGCCGTCAGCGGCGTGCTCGCGCAGCGGCTCGGGCGCAAGCTCTGCTCGCACTGCTGCGAGATGTACACGCCGTCGGTCGACGAGCTGCTCGCCGCGCGCGTGTCGCCGGACGTCGCGGCCTCCGTCGACGGGATGGTCTTCTACCGCAAGCGCGGCTGCCCTCGCTGCAACCAGACCGGCTACCGCGGCCGGGTCGGCATCTACCAGCTGCTCGAGATGACCGAGGACCTCGCGTCGCTCGCCGCCGCGAAGGGGTCGCGTGAGGAGATCGAGCGCGCCGCGATGGCGACCGGCATGCGCACGCTCTGGGACGACGGCCTCGCGAAGGTCGCGTCCGGCCTCACCTCGATCGAAGAGCTCGCCCGCGTCACCGTGTAGCGCGGGGGCTGATCCCGAGCACGGCCGTCAGCGTCGCGCGCACGTTCTCGAGCCGCGCGACGAGCACGAGGCCGACGACGGTCAGCGCCGCCGGGATCGCGAGCCAGAGCCAGCCGGCCGCCGTGCCGGCGCCGGGGCCGACGAAGGCGAGCGGCCCGCCGACGAAGAGGAGGACGCCCGCCGTGCCGGCGACGACGAACGGCAGCAGGGCCGACCGCTGCCGCGGCCGCGGCTCGCCCTCGACGGCGACGCGCGCGAGCGCGGCGGGGATGTGGCGGACGAGCCGCGGCGAGTCGGCACGCAGCCTCCGCGCCTGCACCGGCGGCGCGCCGCTGAGCGCCGCCGCGCCCGCCGCCGGTCAGCTCGACGAGCCGCGGCACGAGCTCGACCCGCTCGACCGCGTCGGCCGGCAGCACGCGATGGCCGCCGCCGGCCGCGACGACGAGCACGACCCCGCCCGGCGTCCCGTTCAGCGCCGCGACGCGGCCGAGCCGCTCGCCCTCGCGGACGACGTCGAAGCCCTCGAGCCCGGCGTCGCCGCCGGCGGCGGACGGCAGGTCGTACACGCCGGACAGCATTGCAGCGCCGCGGCTGACTGACGAATCAATCGGGTTACGAAATCGTCACGGCCGGAAACGACGCGTCCGCTGTTTCTTCGTCCAGAGGGAGACACCAGATGAAGCCAGGCGTGTGTGCGCTCGCGCTCGCGGCCGTCGCGATGCTGGCGACGTCGGCCGCCGCGCAGGGCGCGTCGTCGACGGTGACGCTCACCGGCGACGTGGTCCACCACCTCGACGCCGCGACGCTGCTCGGGCCGGTGCCCGCGCTGCGGCAGGTCACGGTCGGCGTCGTCCTGCAGAACCCGAACCAGGCGGCCGAGGACGCGTACGTCGCGCAGCTCTACGACCCGGGCAGCGCGAACTACGGGCAGTTCCTCGACCCGGGGACGTTCGACACGATGTTCGGCGTCCCGGCCGCGACGCAGCAGGCGGCGGCCGCGTGGCTGCAGGGGGGCGGCCTCGTTGTCACGCAGCCGGAGAGCGCGACGAACTACCTGCTCGCGACGGGTTCGGCCGCGCAGGTGTCGGCGCTCTTCGCGACGCCGCTGAACCTGTACGCCGCCGGCGGCCGGACGTTCTACGCGAACGCGCAGCCGCCGACCGTGCCGGCGTCGCTGCCGGTCTCGACGGTGCTCGGCCTGAACGACTACGCGTACTTCGTCGCGCCGCACGTGGGCAAGAGCGGCACGGCGAGCGTGACGACGGCGCCGCCGACGGGGACGAGCGTCCCGCAGACGGGCTCGCTGTCGCCGCGGACGCTCTGGTCGATCTACGACCAGCCCGACACGAACCTCGGCAACGGCCAGACGATGGGCATCTTCGGCTGGGGCGTCACGACCGGCGTCGTCGACGACCTGCGCAGCTTCGAGCAGGAGAACGAGCTGCCGCAGGTGCCGATCGCGGTCAAGTCGTACGGCGACACGAGCACGCCGGACACGAGCGGCGACGGCGCGACCGTCGAGTGGGAGCTCGACACGCAGGCGTCGACCGGCATGGCGCCGGACGTGCAGGGCGAGACGCTCTACTTCGGCCACCACAACACCGACACGGACATCCTCGCGGCGCTCGCCGCCTGGGTGAACGACCGCAAGGGCCCGCTGCAGGCGAGCGCGTCGTTCGGCGAGTGCGAGAACCTCCCGGCCGCCGAGCCGGTGCTCGGCGTCGACGGGCTCGAGGGGCCGGGCGACCAGGTGCTCGAGCAGGCGGTGATCGAGGGGCGCACGCTCTTCTCCTCGACCGGCGACACCGGCTCGTCCTGCCCGGTCGTTCCGGTGAACACGAACGGGGTCGCGACGCAGGCGTACCCGGCGCTGAACTACCCGTCCGCGAGCCCGTGGGCGGTCGCCGTCGGCGGCACGGTGCTGAACAGCGACGGCGGCAACCCGCCGAAGCGGTTCAGCGAGACGGCGTGGGAGTTCGGCGGCGGCGGCAACAGCACGCAGATCGCCGCGCCGTCCTACCAGCAGGGCGTCGTCCCGACGCAGTACCGCGGCACGCCCGACGTCGCCGCGATCTCGGGCGACGTCGCGACCGGCAACGGGATGCTGATCACCGACGACAACGGCGCCGACCAGCAGGGTGCCGGCACGAGCCTGTCCTCGCCGTTGTGGCTCGGGATGTGGACGCGCATCCAGGCCGCGGCGAAGAACAAGGGGCTCGGCTTCGCGAACTACTCGCTGTACCGGATCGGCAGGAGCGACGCGTACGCGGCCGACTTCTACGACGTCACGGTCGGCGACAACCTGCCCTACCCGGCGACGCCGGGCTGGGACAACGCCACGGGGTGGGGGACGCCCGACGTCGCGCACCTGATGCAGTCGCTGACCGGACGGCTGACCCCGACCCACGACGTCGCCCCGCCCGTGCCGGCGGCGCCCGCGCCGCAGGTCGGCTCCGGCGGGACGCTCTTCACCGATCCCGCCGGCGACGACAGCTACGCCGTCGAGGGGCAGGTGCTCGGCGCGCCCGGCGCCGACCCGCAGCTCGACATCCTCTCGGCGTCGATGGCGCAGGACGGCCAGACGCTGCGGACGATCCTCACCGTTCGCAACCTCTCGGCGACGATCCCGACCGGCGGCGTCGAGAACGACTACAACGTCGTCTGGACGTTCAACGGCGTGCAGTACTTCACGCAGCTCGCCGTCTCGCCCGGCGACGTCGTCACGGCGTACGACGGGCAGGTGGTGCACGCGTCGCTCGAGACGCGCTACCAGCAGCTGCACGTCGACACCGGCACGCTCGTCCCCGGCCCGAACGGAACGGTCGAGGTGGACGTGCCGCTCGCGAACCTCGGCAGCCCGGCCGCCGGACAGGTGCTCCAGCAGCCGAGCGCGCAGAGCTACGTCCGCGAGGGCGTGCTCGCCGGCCCGCTCGAGCCGGTCGACAGCGGCGGCCCGAACGCCGACTACGTCGTCGGCTAGGGAAAGCTCGTCTGCGCCCCCGCGCTACGCCGCGGGGGCGCAGGCGAGGAAGGTGTGGGCCGGCGCCCTGCTCGGGCGCGCGGGCACCTCGCGGTGGCCGAGGATCTGCCACGGGCTGTCCTCGAACCAGACGAGGTCGCCGACGCGGGGCTCCTGCGGCAGCTCCTGCTCGGCGAGGTCCCAGCGTCCGTCCGGGAACTCGAGCTTGAAGGCGTAGCGGGCGGGGCGAGCCGCGTCCGCCGCCTCGCGCAGCAGCTGCGCGTAGCCGGCGAAGGCCTCGAACGGCTCCAGCCGCTCGGCGTTGCCGAGCACGGTGTTCCTCCCCGCCTCCACGTTGACATCATCGGCGTTTCGTTGCCGCCTGTCGAATCCCCCGATCGGGGGGATCGCCGTCAACGGTCGTAGACGTCGCAGCCGAGGTACATCAGCGACTCGACCGCCTCGGTGACGAACGTCGTCGCCTGCAGGGCGTCCGCGAACGTGTAGGGGCCGGGGTGGACCGGCTCCTGGCCCTTCGCCGGAAAGACCTCGCACTCGACCACGCACGAGCCGCCGTAGTCGACGGCGCGCAGGATCGCCACCGAGCGTCCGTCGCGCTTCGCGTGACGGACGAACAGCTCCGTCGCCTGCGCGGCGCTCACGGGGTCGTCGTCGTGTCGGTCGCTGCCGGCGCGGGGGCCGGGGCGGGCGCCGAGGCCGTCGTCGCGGCCCCCGTCGACGCGGGCGCGGCGCTCAGCGGCGGCGCCGAGCGGGCGTTCGCCGCGAGCCCGGCGACCGAGGAGCGGTCGGCGAAGCCGTCGACGCGCTCGACGAGCGTGCCGGGAGCGCGGTAGATCAGGGTGCCGGGGAGCGGCAGCAGCCCGCCGCCCGGGAGCGACGCGGTCAGCGGCGCCGCGACGACGTCGTCGAGCACGCTGACGCCGAGGAAGCCCGCGTGCGCGTCGGCCGCGCCGGCGCGCGCCTCCGCGTAGGAGACGGCGTCGGTCTGCGACTGCGGGTCGAAGACCGAGACGACGACGATCCGGTGCGCCTTCAGCGCGTCGGCGAGGACGATCGGCAGCCCGTTCGCCGCCGTCGTCGCGGCCGGCTTCCGGACGCGGTGGACGGGGGCGGGCGCCGGCCGCGGCTTCGGCTGCACGGCGCGGTGCACCGGCCTCGCCGCCGGCTTCGGCTTCGCGGCCGGCGCGGACGACGTCGCCGACGTCCCGTGCGCCCGGGCGCGGATCTCGGCGACCGAGAGCGTGCTCGCGCCGGCGGTGCCCGAGCTCTTGCCGAGCAGCTTCAGCGACGCGATCCCGCCGACCCCGGCGAGCACGAGGATCAGCGCGAGGATCTTCACCGGGCGGCTGACGGTCATCTCCACACGGTCTCTATCGGCAGCGGCGGGGCGGGACCAAAGAGAGAGGGCGCGGTTTCCCGCGCCCTCTCGAGCAGAAGCGGATCCTGCAGGGACTAGCTCGTGGTGCAGGACGTCGCCGTCGGCTGCGTCGTGCCCACCGTGATGTCGCCGTTCGGGCCGTGCTTGACCGCGACCCAGTTGCCGACCTGCGTCCAGACGCAGTAGTCCTTCGTCGTGTCGACGAGCTGGACGCCGCCGGCGGTGCCGCCGGCCGTCATGGCCGTCCCGTTGGCGAGCTTGTCGAAGAAGTACTTCGACGGCTTGATCGACGGGTCGTACTTCGACGCCAGGATGCTCATGAAGTCCTGGCCCGTGCCCGTCAGGGCGTCGTTGTAGCCGTTGTTCTGCGCAGCAGCGTCGGTGCTGGCGCAGACCGGGCTCGTGAACGAGCAGTCCGGATCCTGCGAAGCCGGCGCGCCGACGTAGTTGTCCGCGGCGTAGGCCTCGATGTCCGGCACGATCGAGCGGATGTTCGCCGCCGCGGCCGTCTTGTTCGCACGATCCTTGAAGCTCAGGTACGACGGCACTGCGATCGCAAGCAGGATGCCGAGGATGATGATGACGACCAGAAGCTCGATGAGGGTGAAACCGCTCTCCTCACGAGCAAGGCGCGTCTTCAGTGCATTGACCATTCCGTAGCGCTCCTTCCACGCGTTCGGTTCGTTGGCGGATGGCCCGGTCTCTATCGGTCGGCTCGTCGCGAACGAGTTAGCCCCGTTCGGGTGATTCGCATCCCTCACGTCGAGCGACGAACTCCGCCCTCAAGGCGTACCGGGACGGTGCCGATAGCTCGGTCGAGGCATGCCCCAGCTCACCTCCATCGACGACCTGCTCGAGCAGATGGTGTCCATGGGCGCCTCCGACCTGCACGTCACGGTCGGAAGCGCGCCGGCCTTCCGCAAGCGCGGGCACATCCACCGTGCCGAGGGCATCGAGCCCTTCACGGCGGACGACACGCGCGCGCTGCTCTACCGCATCCTCTCGAGCGAGCAGCAGAAGCAGTTCGAGCTGAAGCGGCAGCTGGACTTCGCGTACGCGATGCCGGGCCTCGCCCGCTTCCGCGTCAACGTCTACTACCAGCGCGAGGCCGTCGGCGCCGCCTTCCGTCTGATCCCCCAGGAGATCAAGACGATGGAGGAGCTCGGCCTGCCGGCGTCGCTGCACACGCTCACCGAGAAGCCGCGCGGGATCGTGCTCGTCACCGGCCCGACCGGCTCCGGCAAGTCGACGACGCTCGCGGCGATCATCGACGAGATCAACCGCACGCGCGCCGAGCACATCCTCACGGTCGAGGACCCGATCGAGTTCGTGCACCGGCACAAGCGCTGCATCGTCAACCAGCGCGAGATCGGCCCCGACGCGATCAGCTTCGCCGAGGCGCTGAAGGCGGCGCTCCGCCAGGACCCGGACGTGATCCTCGTCGGCGAGATGCGCGACCTCGAGACGATCTCGACCGCGCTCACCGCCGCCGAGACCGGCCACCTCGTCTTCGGCACGCTGCATACGCAGAGCGCGCCCTCGACGATCGACCGCATCATCGACGTCTTCCCGCCGGCCCAGCAGGAGCAGGTGCGGATCATGATCGCCAACTCGCTGCAGGCGGTCGTGACGCAGACGCTGCTGCCGACGGCGGACGGCCAGGGCCGCGTCGCGGCGCTCGAGATCCTCTTCCCCGACGACGCGGTGCGGAACCTGATCCGCCAGGCGAAGATCGAGCAGGTCTACTCGGTCATGCAGACCAACACGGCGCGCGGCATGCAGACGATGGAGCAGGCGCTCGCCGACCTCGCGCTGCGCCGCGTCGTCGGGCTCGACGACGCGCTCGCGCGCTCGAGCCGCCCGGAGCAGTTGCTCGGGATCCTCGAGCGTGCCGGCTACGACGTCGCCGGCGCGATGGCGATGCAGGCCGCGCAGGCGCTGCAGCAGCCGGTCGGCGCCGGCCTGCGGGTGGCGGGGAGCTGAGCGTGAGCGACTCGATCTGGAAGAAGGAGATCTCGTTCAAGCGCAAGCCGAAGGAGGCGGCGCCCGAGACGGCGGCCGCGCCGGCGGCGCCCGCCGAGCCGAAGCAGTCGATCTGGAAGAAGGAGCTCTCGCTCGGCCGCGGCGCCGGGGCGCCGAAGCAGCCGAAGCAGCCGAAGGAGCCGAAGCAGTCGATCTGGAAGAAAGAGGTCTCGCTCGGCCGCAGGAAGAAGGAAGAGGAGCAGGTCGCGCGGCTCGTCGAGCTGGCGACGCGCGCGGTCGAGCCCGACTTCCCGCAGGCGCCCACGGCGCCGGTGACGCCGCCGACGCAGGTCGCCGAGGCGGTCGTCGCCGCGGCGCCGCCGCCCGCTCCGCCCGCGCCCGTGCCGCCCGACCCTGTTCTGCCCGACCCTGTTCTGCCCGACCCTGTTCTGCTTGCCGCGGTCGAGCCGGTCGCCCCGGTCGTCGAGCTGCACCCGGTCGAGACGCTCCCGGTCGACGAGCCGGTCGCGGAGCTGCCGCCGATCCCGCAGGTCGTGCCGGTGCCGCCGGCGCCGGCCGTCGCGCCCGTCCCCGACCTGCCGCCGGCGCCGACGGAGTACCACGTCGAGCCCGGCCCGGTCGAGCAGTGGATGGAGCCCGCTCCCGAGCCTGCGGTCGAGCCGTGGCTCGCCGAGGCGGAGCTGCCGCCGATCCCCCCAGAGGCCGCCGAAGGCGGCCTCGGTCTGCCGCCGGGCGCCGGCGGCTGGGCCGCCGGCGCTTCCAGCGAGGCGCCCACGGGCGTGGTCGTCCATCCGCCCGTGCCTGCCGCCGAGCTGCCGCCGCTGCCGGCGGCGAAGCAGCCCTTCTGGAAGAAGGAGCTCTCGTTCAAGCGCAAGCCGAAGCCGGCCGCCGCGGCGGTCGCGGCCGCGGCGGCGGCGCAGCCCGCGCCCGCGCCGGCCGAGAAGGTGCCGTTCTGGAAGAAGGAGCTCTCGTTCGGCGGCAAGGCGAAGACCCCGAAGGAGGCGAAGCCCCCGAAGGAGCCGAAGGCCCCGCAGGAGCCGCGCGCGAAGCGGAGCCTCTCGCTGCCGCAGCTCACGCTCCCCTCGCTCTCACTGCCCTCGCGCTCGCGCGGCGGCGGCGGCCACCAGGTGAAGCGGCTCGTCGGCCTCAAGGTCGGCGGCTCGCAGCTCGCGGCCGCGCGCGTCGCGAACAACGGCTCCGCCGAGCTGCTGCAGCTCGCGCGCACCGACCTCGAGCCGGGCATCGTCGTCGCCG
Organism: Gaiellaceae bacterium; assembly: GCA_035708345.1. Classification (GTDB taxonomy): domain Bacteria; phylum Actinomycetota; class Thermoleophilia; order Gaiellales; family Gaiellaceae; genus Palsa-739. Next base: position 5,583 of record DASSSR010000017.1, on the reverse strand, counting down.
GCGAGCTGCGCGACCCGGACACGCTCGCGACCGCGCTGAAGGACTTCTTCGCCGCGAACAAGCTGCCGCGCAAGAACGTGCGGCTCGGGATCGCGAGCAACCGCATCGGCGTGCGCACGTTCGACATCGGCGGCATCGACGATCCGAAGCAGCTCGAGAACGCCGTCCACTTCCGCGCGCAGGAGACGCTGCCGATCCCGCTCGACGAGGCGGTGCTCGACTACCGCATCCTCGAGGAGCGCGTCGACGACGAGGGCAACCCGACGAAGCGCGTGCTGCTCGTCGTCGCCTACCGCGAGCTCGTCGACCGCTACGTCGCCGCCTGCAAGAAAGCGGGCATCACCCTCGCCGGCATCGACCTCGAGGCGTTCGCCCTGCTGCGCGCGCTCTCGGCACCGCGGCCGGAGAGCGAGCCGGGCGACTCGGCGCTCGTCGCGGTTGCGATCGGACACGACCGCTCGACCTTCGCCGTGTCGGACGGGCGCATCTGCGAGTTCACGCGCGTGCTCGAGTGGGGCGGAGGCGCGCTCAACGTCGCGATCGCGCGCGCGCTCGACCTGGCGCCGTCGGAGGCCGAGGGCATCAAGCGGCTCGTCTCGCTGACCGCCTCGGAGGTTCCGGAGGGCATCGCGCCCGAGCACTACGCGACCGCCGTCGACGCCGTCCGCAAGCAGGTGCAGACGTTCGCGCGCGAGCTCGTCTCCTCGCTCCAGTTCTACCAGAACCAGCCCGGATCGCTGGGCATCGGCGAGATCGTGATCACGGGCGGCACGGCGAGCCTCGACGGGCTCGGCGACGAGCTGCAGCGGCTGATCGGCGTGCGCGTGCGCGTCGGCGATCCGCTCGCGCGGCTGAAGCTGCCGAAGAAGCTCGCGACGGGCGACCAGATCGGCTCGCTCGCGGTCGCGATCGGACTGGGGATCGAGGACTGATGCGCGCCGTCAACCTCCTCCCGCGCGAGGCACGCGGCGGCCGCTCGGTCACCGCGCAGAACCTGCCGGCCGTCGTCGGCGGCGGCCTCGGCTTCGTCGTCGTCGCGGCGCTCGCCGCCGGCTACCTGAGCGCGAGCTCGAAGGTCGCGAGCGCACAGAAGGATTTGACGGCCGCGCAGACGCAGCTGGCGGCGACGCCCGCGCCGCCGCCGCCGAAGGCGGAGCCGAACACGAGCCCGACCGCCGCGGTCGCCCAGCAGGGCCCGATGCTGACCGCCGTCTCGACGGCGCTGTCGCAGCGGATCGCCTGGGACCGCGTCCTGCGCGAGTTCTCGTTCGTGCTGCCGAGCGACGTCTGGCTCTCGTCGGTCGCGATGACCGCGCCGACCGGCAGCGGGACGAACGGGTTCACCGTCGTCGGCGAGACGTCGAGCTACGAGAGCGTGGCGCGGATGCTCTCGCGCATGTACCTCGTCCCGGATCTCACGGGCGTGACGCTCAGCTCGGTCGCCGGCGCCGGCAACCTCGTCTCCTTCAGCATCAACGCGTCCGTCAAGGGCGCCGCGGCCCCGCCGGCGCCGGCGCCCGCGCCTGCACCCGCCCCGACGGACACGACCTCCACCGACAGCGGAGCGACCTCGTGAAGCCGAAGAAGCCGCTGCCGAAGTGGGCGCCGCTCGCCGGCATCGTCGTCGCCGCGCTGGTCGTCGGCGCGGGCGGGTGGAAGTTCGTCGTCTCGCCGCAGAACAAGAAGGCCGCGTCGCTGCAGCAGCAGACGGCGGGCGTGCGGCAGCAGATCGCGCAGAACCTCGCCGCGGCGGCCGCAGCGCGGAACACGTCGGCCGCGAAGCCGCAGCAGGTTCGCGTCGCCGACCTGTACAAGCTCGCGAAGGCGATGCCGTCGCACGACGACATCCCCGACCTGCTGATCGAGCTCAGCAACGTCACGAAGCAGGCGGGCGTGCAGGTGACGACGCTGTCGCCGAACCCGTCGTCGCCGAGCACGACCACCGGCGGCCCCGCGACGATTCCGATCTCGCTCAACGTCACCGGCGACTTCTTCAGCGTCACCGACCTGCTCTACCGGCTGCGGAACCTCGTCTGGGTGCGCAACGGCGCGCTCGAGGCGACGGGCCGGCTCTTCTCGATCGATTCGGTCAACCTCACGCCGACGACGGGGAAGACGGTGACCGCGACGATCTCGCTGCACGCGTTCGTCTACGGCGGCGGCGCCGCGCCCGCGGCGACGCCCGCGCCGGCGGCCGCACCCGTCTCGACTGACACGACCGTCACGACCACGACCACCACCGACACGTCCTCCGGCGGCCCGTCGGCGGCAGGAGCGCCCTAGCCATGGCACGGAAGTCGAAGCAGGAGCTCGCCAAGCAGAAGGCGGCGAAGCAGAAGAAGATCGCGATCGTCGGCGGCGTGCTGCTCGTGGCGCTGCTCGCGTTCCAGCTGCCGAAGACGATGAAGATGCTGCATCCGCATCCGGTCGTCGCGTCGTCGGACACGTCGACCGATCCGGCCGCGACGACGCCGACGGTGACGCCGTCCGACCCGAACACGCTCGTGGCGCCGACGCTGGCGGGGGCCGGGACGGACACGCTGCAGACGGCGACGACCTCGAGCGACCTCGTCTCGGCGGTGCCGGTCACCGTCGACCCGGGCCAGCTGCGCACGTTCGAGCAGTTCGCGAGCAAGGACCCGTTCGCCGAGCAGGCGCCGAAGGACAGTTCCTCCGGCGGCTCCTCCGCGGGCGCCGCCGGCGGCAAGAGCGGCGGCTCGAAGGGCACGCCGACGAAGCCGCAGCAGGGCGGCGCGTCCGGCTCCGGCTCCGGCTCCGGCGCGACTTCCGGCTCGGGCTCGCCGACGGCACCGCCGCCGCCGGCCGGTGCGGGCGCGTCCACGGGCTCGCTCTCCTCGGCGGTGATCTCGCTGAACGGCGAGCTGATGTCGGTGGCGGTGAACACGGACTTCCCGACGAGCGGCACCGTCTTCTCGCGTACCGGCTCGGTCTTCCATCTCGTCTCCGTCTCGGCCAAGAGCGCGAAGATCGCGATCGCCGGCGGCTCGTACGCCGACGGCGCGGCGACGGTCACGCTGCAGCTGAAGACGCCGCTGACGCTGCAGAACACCGCCGACGGCTCGAAGTTCACGCTGATCCTCGAGCCCCAGGGCACGGCCGTCCCCGCCTCGACCGGCGGCACCGCCTCCGCCTCCGCGCCCACGACGACGACGCCCGCGAGCGCCGTCCCGTCGGGCGGCGGCGGCTAGCCCGAGCGCTCCTCGGGCCGCGTCTGCGCGAGCCAGTCGCCGAGGAAGGAGATCAGCTCCTCGGCCTCCGTGCGGGTGATCCACGCCGACCCGGATCCTTCCGTCGCCGCGAAGAATCGTGCGGCCTCGCCGGTCGGTGCGACGACGACCTGCAGCTGCCGCTCCCAGCCGGCGACGGGATCCGTCCCCGCCAGCTCGAGCGTCTCCCGGTAGCGCACCACGCCGTGAGCGTACGCCGTCGCGGCGTCGACTGTTCGAGGCGCGCGCGAGCTACGGCCGCCGGCCGTAGCGAGCGCACCGCCGCCGCGGCCGCTGACGCGGAAGCGTCACCGGCCCCGGCGAATCGGCGCCGGCGGACGCCTGTGCGTGCGTCTCCCGACGAGCTTTCCGCACGGAGCGCTGCCGCGACCGCGCTCGCGGCAGCGCTCAGTTCCGTTCCCTCCGTCGTGTCGCGGCGAAGCCGCGAGCCGGCGAGCTACCCGGTGACGTTCGGGTCGAAGTAGGACGACTCGCGCGCCAGCAGCTGCGTCGGCTGGCGCGGATTGAAGACCTCGACCGTCACCTGCTTCAGGTAGCCGGCGGTGACGTTGCCGCCCGAGTCGGTCGGCTGGACGGCGACGATGTAGGTGAAGACCGGATAGCTCTGGCCGTCCGGGCCGGTGACGTACTGCACGGCCTTCGTCGGCGTCGGCGAGCCGGGCGGCAGGGCCGGGTAGCTGCCGATCGCGCAGGGGACGACGTTCGTCGGATCCTGGGCGCCGGCGAGGTCGGTGACCCAGTTCTTCGTCGAGCCGTCGTACTTGAAGATCCCGGCGCCCGGATAGGCGGCCGTGTCCGCGAAGTAGCGGCCGTACCAGGAGGAGGTGCTGTTGGGGATCCCGTTCGGGAGCGCCGGCGTGCCGCTGTCGGAGCCGCCGGTCGAGCCGGGGACGTGCAGGTAGACCCAGCAGCTCTGGAGCCCACGGAAGACCTCCATCGTCTTGTCCGCGACGGCGGCGCCGTTCGAGCTCGCGCTCGAGCGGGCGAGCGCGACGGCCCCGGTCTGGAACGCGGCGACGAGCGCGAGGATGCCGATGTTCAGCATCACCATCGCGAAGAGCAGCTCGATGAGCCCGAAGCCCTCCTCCTCGGCCGCGCGCGCAGGCACGACCCCTGTATCGGCAGCGCGGCGAGCGCGCTCAAGACCCCGTCGGGGGCTGCCGATACCGGTTCAGGGATGGCCTCCTTCGCGTATTCCGCCATCAACGCCCAGGGCGTCGTCAGCGCGGGCGAGATCAACGCCAACGATCTCGCCTCGGCGCGCGAGCAGCTCCGCCTGAAGGGGCTGCTGGCGCAGTCGCTGCAGGAGCTCGCCGAGGGCGACGCGATCAGCGTGCCGCGCTTCAAGGCGGTCGACGCGAAGTCGCTGCAGATCTTCTCGCGGCAGTTCGCGACCATGATCGAGGCCGGCCTGAACGTCGTCGCCGCGCTCGTCATCCTCGAGGACCAGACCGACGACAAGGTGCTGGCGCACGTCGTGCACGAGCTGCGCGCCGACGTCGAGGGCGGCCTGCTGCTCTCGGAGGCGATGGCGAAGCACCCGAAGGTCTTCAGCCGGCTCTACATCTCGATGGTCGAGGCGGGCGAGGCGGCCGGCATCCTCGACATCGTCCTCGACCGCGTCGCGTTCCAGATCGAGAAGCAGGAGGCGATCCGCCGCCGCGTCAAGGGCGCGATGGTCTACCCGACGATGGTGCTGATCTTCGCGACGCTCGTGCTGATCGGGATGCTGATGTTCCTCGTCCCGGTCTTCGTGAACATCTTCGACCAGCTGGGCGGGCAGCTGCCGACGCTGACGCAGTACGTCGTCAAGGCGTCGAACCTGCTCAAGCACTACTGGTTCATCATCCTCCCGTCCGTCCCGGCCGCGATCTTCGGGTTCCGCAAGTGGAAGGCGACCGAGCAGGGGCGCCAGGTGTGGGACGCGTTCAAGCTGCGCCTGCCGATGAAGATCGGCGACACCGTGCTGAAGGTGACGATGGCGCGCTTCTCGCGCACGCTCTCGACGCTCGTCGCCGCCGGCGTCGACATCATCAAGGCGCTCGAGATCACCGGCCAGACGTCCGGCAACTGGGTCGTCGAGGACGCGCTCGCCGGCGTGCGCGCGAAGGTGCACGAGGGCATCCCGATCGCGCAGCCGCTCGTCGAGAACGAGGTCTTCCCGCCGATGGTCGCGCAGATGGTGAAGATCGGCGAGGAGACGGGAGAGCTCGAGAAGATGCTCTCGAAGATCGCCGACTTCTACGAGGACGAGGTCGACGCGGCGGTGCAGTCGCTGACGTCGATCGTCGAGCCGATCATGATGATCGGCGTCGGCTGCATGGTGGGCGTGATC
>DASSSR010000016.1:0-40579 GCA_035708345.1 Gaiellaceae bacterium | reverse complement strand
GGGACGCTCGTCGCGCAGCGGCTGCTGAAGCCGAGCCGGCGTCGCTCGCGCCGACGATGAACCGGGGCTGTTGCAGTCCTTGACCAACCTTCGCTGTTTGCCGGCAGCGTGGGTCGCAGGCAAGGAGGGCCAGCCCCGGTCTAAGAGCACGTTACGACCTCCGTGCTCGTTCTGGATGAGCGGGACGTAAGAACTTCCGGTCTCATCCGCGGTTCACGGAGCGGCTGCACGATGACGGCATGGCCCCGTCCCGGGTCGCCGCCGCGCTCGCGGCAACCGCGTTCGTCCTGCTCGCCCCGGCCGTCTGCAGCGCGGCCCGCCGCCAGGTCGCGCCGCTGCCGGAGGGCTGGACGCAGATCGGCTCCGGGCCGGACGGCGGCAGCGTCTGGCAGGGGCTGATCCGCGACGCGCGCGTGCCGGCGCTGCGCCGGCCGACGGTCGTCTACCTGCCGCCCGGGGCAAGCGCGGGCCTGCGCTACCCCGTCCTCTACCTCCTGCAGGGCTTTCGCGGCTCGCCGTACCAGTACGCGTCGGGGCTCGACCTCGCCGGCATCGCCGACCGCTCGATCGCGGCCGGCCGGGTGCGTCCGTTCGTCGCGGTCGCGCCGCCCGCCGGGCTGACCGCCCGCTACGACGGCGAGTGGGCCGGCCCCTGGGAGCGGTACCTCCTCCGCGACGTCGTGCCGTGGGTCGACCGGCATCTGCCGACGTGCGGCGCACGGACGGCGCGTGCGCTCGCCGGTCTCTCCGCGGGCGGCTACGGCGCGGTCGACGTCGGCCTCCGCCACCCGTTCCTGTTCGGGACGCTCGAGGCGTGGAGCGGCTACTTCCGGCCCTACCGCGACGGCCCGCTCCGCGGCGCGGCCCGCGCGACGCTCGCGGAGCACGACCCGTCCCTGCTCGCCGCGCGCGAGGCGCCGCTCCTGCGGCGGCTCGGCACCCGCTTCTTCCTCTCGGCGGGGACGACCCGCGACCGGGAGACCGCCGCCGCGACGCGCCTCTTCGCGGCCGAGCTCCGGACGCTCCGACTCTCCTACGCGACGTACCTGGCGCCGGGAGGCCACGACGGCCGCTTCTGGCGCGCGCAGCTGCCGGCCGCCCTCCGCTTCGCGGAGCCGCCTCAGAAGGCGAAGATCGACCGTCCCTTGAGCTCGACGGCGTAGATCTCCGCCGCCGTCTCCAGGTGCCGGTGCAGCGCCGCGGCCGCCCGCTCGCCGTCGTGCGCCTCGCACGCCGCCAGCAGCTCGCCGTCGAGCTCCTCGTGCCGGTCCTGCACGGCGCCCTTCATCAGCAGGATCGGCCGGTAGCGCTCGCACGAGTCCCACGCGGGCCGGATCAGCCGCAGCAGCCACGCCGACCGTGCGGCCTCGTAGAGCGAGAAGTGGAAGGCGCGGTGCGCGCTCACGGCCGTCCGCACGTCGCCCTGCCGACGCGCGTCGTCGTACGCCGCCAGGTTCCCGCGCGCCGCCTCCGCGTCGACGTCCGTGAAGAGCTCGGCGGCGCGCCGCACCGCCATCCCCTCGAGCGCGAGCCGGATCGAGAAGAGCTCGCGCAGCTCCTCGACGTCCAGGCCCATCACCTTGGCGCCGTGATGCGGCACGTGCTCGGCGAGCCCGAGCGCCTCCAGCTGCCGCACCGCCTCGCGGATCGGCGAGATGCTCATGCCGAGGGTGCGCGCGAGATCCTCGAGCCGCAGCGGCGTCCCCGGCGTCAGCTCGCCCATGATGATCGCCTCGCGCAGCCGCTCGAGCGCGGCCTCGGCCATCGTCCGGTGGCGCGGCGCGGCGGCGAGCGGGGAGTCCACGAACACGGACCCTGAACGAGACTTGATCACATGTCAAACCGCGTCGTAGGATCGAACGATCGCGGCGCGCAGCGGCACTCCCCCCTTCTCGATCTCGCAGGTGAGCACGCTTCCCGCGCGCTTCGCCGAGGACGTGCGCGCCTACGCGGACGCGGGCGTCGACGCGATCGGGATCTGGGAGCTGAAGCTCGAGGAGGACTCGCTCGAGCGCTTCCGCGAGAGCGGCCTCGGCGCCGCCTCCGCCGTGCCGGCCGTCCCCTCGATCCACCCGCTGCCGCTGCTGCCCGGGCCCGAGGACCCGCGCGAGCGCGTCGACTCGCTGCTCCGCTCGCTGCACGTGCTCGCCCCGTTCGGGCCGACCGCCGTCGTCTGCCTGACCGGCCCCGGCGACCGGGAGACCGTCGTCGCGGGCCTGCGCGAGGTCGCGGCCGAGGCGGAGCGGCTGCAGCTGCGGCTCGCGCTCGAGCCCTTCCAGCGCGAGGGGATCGAGGACTGGTCGATCGTCGGCACGCTCGCCGAGGCCGCCGCGCTCGCCGACGAGGTCGGCTCGCCGGCGCTCGGGATCCAGTTCGACGTCTGGCACCTCTGGAACACGCCCGACCTCGCCGAGGAGATCGAGCGCCACGTCGAGCGGATCGTCGGCGTGCACGTGAACGACCGGCGCGAGCCGACGCGCGGCTGGGCCGACCGCGTCCTGCCCGGCGACGGCACGGCCGACGTCCCGGCGATCCTCGGCGCGCTCGAGCGCGCCGGCTGGGACGGCTACTACGACCTGGAGATCTTCAGCGACAACGGCGCGTTCGGCGCCGCCTATCCCGATTCGCTCTGGGACGTCCCACCGAACGACCTCGCGGCACGCGCGCGCGAGCGCTTCACCACGTGTTGGCACGAACGACAAGTCACGGCATGAGAGGAGAAGCGATGTCACGCAGCACCCGGGCGCGTCTTGCGCTCGTCGTCGTCGCGGTCTGTGCGGGGCTGCTCGCTGCGACGGCGGCGGCCCGCACCGATACGGCCGCGGCGAAGAAGCCGATCGTGATCGGCGCCGTCGTCGACCTGACGAAGAGCATGGCGCCGTTCGACGCGCCCGCGCTCCTCGCGGCGCAGCTCGAGATCAAGAAGATCAACGCGCACGGCGGCGTCAACGGACGCCCGCTGAAGATCGTCGCGCTCAACGACCAGCTCGACCCGTCGAAGACGAAGCAGTTCGCGCTGCAGATGCTGCAGAAGAAGGTGGACATCGGCTGGGTCACCTGCGACGTCAACTACGCGGCTCCCGCCGCGCAGGCGTTCCTCAAGGCCGGCAAGCTGACGATCGCGCCGTGCCTCGGCACCGACGAGCTGAGCCCGATCGCCTTCGGCAAGATCGGCAAGCTCGGCTTCTCCTTCGGCAACGCCGCGCAGGACGAGGGCGCCGCCGCGGCCGAGTACTCGTACAAGGTCAAGCACTGGAAGTCGGCCGTCGTCGTCACCGACGACCTGCTCCGCTACTTCCAGGACGTCTGCAAGGCGTTCACCGTCCGCTTCCAGCAGCTCGGCGGCAAGATCGTCGCGCAGGAGCACTTCACCCAGTTCAAGAACCAGATCAACAGCGTCGTCAGCCGCGTCAACAACGAGAAGTCCGACGTGATCGCGTTCTGCACGTCGTTCGGCGTCGACCAGCCGGCGTTCGTCTCCGGCCTGCGCAGCCTGAACAACCAGACGCCGATCATCAACGGCTGGGCGAGCGACGGCAGCTACTGGTGGCCGAAGTCGCCGCAGGTGACGAACTTCTACTATCTCACCTACGCGTCCGTGTACGGCGACGACCCGTCGAAGGCCGTCCGCTCGTTCGAGGCGGAGATGAAGAAGGCCGGCCACCCGGCCCAGACCGGCGGCTTCCTCGGCGGCGCCGCCGCCGTCGACGGCATCGCGTACGCGATCAAGAAGGCGGGCGGCAGCACGAACGGTGCGAAGCTCGCGAGCATCATGGTCAAGTTCCACAAGGTGAAGACGCTCTCGGGCGACGTCAGCTTCAGCCCGAAGCTGCACACCGTCTTCGGCCGCGCATACCGCGTGATCGAGGTCCAGGACAACAAGGCGAAGTTCCTGAAGCTGCAGACCGCGTCGTCGCCGGCGAACATCGGCCGGTAGCGGTTGGCGGACGTGGAAGAGCGCCGGCCGTCCGCTCTGCGGGCGGCCGGCGTCTCCCGCTCGTTCGAGGGCGTGCGGGCGCTGGACGGCGTCGACCTCGAGCTCGGCCGCGGCGAGGTCGTCGGCCTGATCGGGCCGAACGGGGCCGGCAAGACGACGCTCGTCAACGTCGTCACCGGCTTCGACTACCCGACGAGCGGCACGGTCGAGCTCGACGGGCAGCCGATCACGCGCTGGCCGCCGCAGCGGCGCGGGCGGGCGGGGCTCGCGCGGACGTTCCAGCACGGGCACGCCTTCCGCGGCCTGAGCGTGCGCGAGAACGTGGAGGTCGCCGCGCTCGGCGTCGGCGCGTCGGGACGGGAGGCGCGCCGGCGGGCGCAGGCGCTGCTCGAGGCGCTCGGGCTCTCCCGTCGCGCGGACGAGTCGGCCGCGGCGCTCCCGCACGGCGACGAGCGGAAGCTCGGCGTCGCCCGCGCGCTCGCGACCGAGCCGCGCTACGTGCTGATGGACGAGCCGGCGGCCGGCCTGACCGAGGGCGAGGTGCCCGACCTCGTCGCCGTCGTCCGCTCCGTGCGCGACGACCACGGCGCCGGCGTGCTGCTGATCGACCACAACGTGCCGCTGATCATGGAGGTCTGCGACCGCATCCACGTGCTCGACCAGGGGCGAACGCTCGCGCAGGGGACGCCGGACGAGGTGCGCCGCAACGTCGACGTCGCCAACGCCTACCTCGGCGGGAGCGGGCGTGACTGAGGCTGGAAGCGTCGCGGGCGGGACCGCCTCCGCCCGGCCGGAAGACCGGGTCTCCTTTGGAGACCCTGGGCCGGCGCTGGCGGTGCGGAGGCTCGAGGTCGCCTACGCGGGCGTGCCCGCCGTGCGCGGGATCGACCTCGAGGTCGGCCGCGGCGAGATCGTCGGGCTCGTCGGCCCGAACGGCGCCGGCAAGTCGTCGACGCTGCACGCGATCATCGGCGCCGAGCGGGTCGCCGGCGGCGAGGTGCTGCTCTTCGGCCGCCCGCTGCGCGGTCTGAAGCCGGAGCAGGTGGCGCGGCTCGGCGTCGCGCTCGTGCCGGAGGGCCGCCACATCTACGCCTCGCTGACCGTCGAGGAGAACCTCCGCCTCGGCCTCGCCGGCCGCCGCTCCCGCGACGGGTTGCAGGAGGACCTCGACTGGGTGCGCGAGCTCTTCCCCGTCGTGAACGAGTTCGCGCGGCGCAAGGCGGGCGCGCTCTCCGGCGGCCAGCAGCAGCAGCTCGCGCTCGCGCGGGCGCTCGTGGCGCGGCCCGACGTGCTGCTGCTCGACGAGCCCTCGCTCGGTCTCGCGCCGACCGTCGTCGAGCGGCTGTTCGCGACCCTGGGCGAGATCCGCGAAGCGGGCGTCTCGATCCTGCTCGTGGAGCAGCGCGCGCAGCTGACGATCGCGTTCGCGGACCGGACGCACGTGATCGCGAACGGGACGCTCCGGCTGACGCTGGGCCCGGCGGACGCGGACGACACCGAGCGGCTGACGGCGGCGTACCTCTCGTGATCCTCGCGGCGATCAACTGGGGCCAGGCGATCGCCGACGCGCTCGCGCTCGGCGCGCTCTACGGCCTCGTCGCCGTCGGGATCGGGCTCGTCTTCGGCGTGCTCCGCCTCGTCAACTTCGCCTACGGCGAGCTGATCACGTGCGGCGCGTACGTGCTCGCGTTCACGTTCGGCTGGCCGCGCCCCGTCTCGATCCTCCTCTGCATCGGGGCCGTCGTCGCGCTCGCGCTCGCGCAGGAGCTGCTGGCGTTCCGGCCGCTGCGTCGCACCGGCGCGTCGCCGGCGACGATGCTCGTCGCCACCTTCGCGGTCAGCTTCCTGCTGCAGGCGGTCTACCTGCTCGCGTTCGGCTCGCGCGGCCAGATCGTCGGGACGCTCGGCACGCTCAACCGCGCGTTCACCGTCGCCGGCGTCGACATCCGGTGGATCCTGCTCGTCACCGTCGTCACCGGGATCCTGCTGCTCGCGGCGACGGCGGCGCTGCTCGACCGGACGAGCGTCGGCCTGCACATCCGCGCCGCCGCGACCGACTTCCGCACCTCGCGGATCCTCGGCGTGCGCGCGAACCGCGTGATCCTGCTCTCGTTCGTCATCTCCGGCGTGCTCGCCGCCGCGGTGTCCGTCCTCTACACCGTCTCGAACCCGCTCGTGCAGCCGAGCATGGGCGTGCCGATCACGATCTTCGCGCTCGTCGGCGTCGTCGTCGGCGGCCTCGACCGGCTCTGGAGCGCGGCGCTCGGCGGCTTCGCCGTCGGCTTCGTCTACGGCCTCTTCTCCGACGTGCTCTCCTCCACGTCGAGCGTCTACCTGCCGTCGGTCGTGTACGGGCTCGTGATCGCCGTGCTGCTGCTCCGTCCGTCCGGCCTCTTCGGGCCGCTGCGCTCGACGCAGGCGGAGCGCGTATGAGGAGGGTGCTGGAGCCGGCCGCGCCGCTCGTGCTCGTCGTCGTCACCGCGGCGATCGCCGCGAATCTCGGCAGCGCCAGGCAGCTCGAGTTCCAGAACGCGCTCGTGATGGTCGGGATCGTCGTCGCGCTCTACGTCTTCGTCGGCAACTCGGGCGTGATCTCCTTCGGGCACGTCAGCTTCGTCGCGGCGGGCGCGTACCTCGCCGGGCTCGTGACGCTCGACCCGGAGACGAAGGGCTTCACGACGCCGGACCTCTTCCCGGCGCTCAGGCACGCCCAGCTCCCGGTGGTGCCGTCGCTCGCGCTCGCGGCGGGCGTGGGGGCGGCGTACGCGCTCGTCGTCGGGCTGCCGCTGATGCGACTGTCCGGCCTGCCGGCCGGGATCGCGACCTTCGCCGTGCTGGGGATCACCTACAACGTGCTCAGCTACTGGGGGAAGATCGGGCCGGGCGTGCAGACGCTCTCCGGCGTGCCCGAGCTCGGCAACTGGGGGATCGCGGCCGGGATCGCGATCGTCGTCGTCGCGGCCTGGCTCTACCAGCGCAGCCGCTTCGGGCGGATGCTGCGGGCGACCCGCGAGGACCCGGCGGCCGCGCGCGCGTCGGGGATCTCCGTCTACCGGCAGCGGCTGCTCGCCTTCGTGCTCAGCGGCGCGCTCGCCGGGCTCGCGGGCGGCCTCTACGTGCACCAGCTCGGCCTGCTGACGCCCGACCTCTTCTACCTCGACCTGACGTTCGTGACGCTGGCGATGCTCGTCTTCGGCGGCATGGGCAGCCTCTGGGGCGCGGTGATCGGCGCCCTCGCGATCAGCGGGCTCAACTCGTTCCTCGGCGACGCGGAGAACACCGTCGACGTCGGCTTCCGGCTGACGCTCCCGAACGGGACGCGGCTCGTCACCGTCGGCGCCGTGATGGCGCTCGTGCTGATCCTGCGGCCCTCGGGGCTGACGGGCGGGAGGGAGTTCGGCCGGTGGCGGCGCTGAAGACGGTCTGCGTCGCCGGCGCCGGCACGATCGGCAGCCTGCTCGCCGCGCACCTCGGCCGCGTCGTCGACGTCTCCGTGCTCGTGCGCCGCGACGAGCACGCGGCAGCGCTCCTGCGCGACGGGCTGCGCGTCTCGGGCCGTGCCGACTTCACCGCGCGCGTCACGGCCGCCGTCGACCCCGCCGACCTGCCCGAGCCGGAGCTCGTGATCGTCGCCTGCAAGGGCAACGACCTCGCGTCGATCGCCGCCCGGCTCGAGGGCGAGTTCGCGGGCGCGACGGTGATGACGATCCAGAACGGCCTCGGCGCCGAGGAGGTCGTCGCCGCGCACGGCGACTGGCCGCTGCTCTCGGCGGTGACCTTCATGAGCGGCACCCGGCACGCCGACACGCACGTCGAGTACATCCTCGACACGGCGACGTGGATCGGCCCCTACCGCGACACCACCGCGGCGGACGCGGCCCGCGTCGCCGACCTGCTCGAGACCGCCGGCCTGAAGGCGGAAGCCTTCGACGACCTCCGCCCGGCCCAGTGGTCGAAGCTGATCTTCAACGCGACGGTGAACGGCGTCGCCGCCCTGACCGGGCTGCCGCACGACGAGCACTTCGCCGGCGAGCCGCTCGGCTCGCTCGTGCACGGGTTGATGGAGGAGGGCAAGCGCGCCGCGGCCGCGGCCGGCGTCGAGCTGTGGGAGGACCCGTGGGAGATGAACGTCCTCGCGACGCAGCGCGGCTTCCGGCACTCGCCGTCGATGCTCGAGGACGTGCGGGCGGCGCGGCCGACCGAGGTGGAGCTGATCAACGGCGCGCTCGTCCGCGCGGCGGCCGCGGCCGGGGTGCCGGTGCCGCTGCACGAGACCGTCTACGCACTGGTGAAGGGGAAGGAGGCGAGCTACTCGTGAAGGTGTGCATCGTCGGCTGCGGGGCCGTCGGATCGCTGTTCGCGGCGAACCTGGCGCAGCTGGAGGACGTCGAGGTGTGGGCCTACGACGCCTACCGCGAGCACGTCGACGCGATCAACGCGAACGGCCTGCGCCTCTCCGGCGCGGGCGACGTCCTCGGTCGGCTGCACGCGACCGCCGACGCGGCGGAGCTGCCGCCGTGCGACTTCGGCATCGTCGCGACGAAGGCGATGCACACGGAGGCGGCGATCGCGGCGACCGCGCACGCGTTCTCGGCCGGCTGCGTCGCGACGGTGCAGAACGGGCTCGGAAACGAGGAGGTGCTCGCGCGGCACGTCGAGCGGGTGATCCGCGGCACGACGTTCCCCGCCGGCAAGCTGCTCGAGCCGGGCCACGTGCAGTGGGACGTCAAGGGCGACACGACGCTCGGCCCGTACGACGAGCGCACGCCGCCCGCCGAGGTGGAGCGGCTGGCGGACGCGTGCACGCGCGGCGGCATGCCGACGCACGCCGTCGCCGACGCGCGCGGGCCGCAGTGGCGCAAGGTGATCTTCAACGCGTCGACGAACCCGGTCGGCGCGCTGACCGGGCTGACGCACGGCCGCGTCTGCGAGCGTCCCGACCTGCGCGCGCTCGTCAGCGGGCTCGTGGACGAGGGGAAGGCCGTCGCCGCCGCGCAGGGCATCGAGCTGGACGCGGATCCGGAGCAGCTGATCGACCACGCGGCGCAGAAGGGCGTCGCGTACGACCACAAGGCGTCGATGCTCCAGGACGTGGAGGCGCGGCGGGCGACGGAGGTCGACTATCTCAACGGCGGTATCGTCCGCTTCGGGCGCGAGCACGGGGTGCCGACGCCGTTGCACGAGGCGATCCGGGCACTCGTGAAGGGGGTGGAGCAGTCGTGGCAGCAGTAACAGAGGTTTCGTACACCGGCCTGCCGCCGGCGGAGGTCGAGCGGCGCTACCGGCTCGTCCGCGAGGCGGCCGAGCGCGACGGCCTCGACGCCGTGCTCGTCTGCGGCAACGAGTACACGGGCTTCGAGGGCGCGGTCACGTACCTGAGCGGCTTCGTGATCGTCCACCGCTACGCCTACGTCCTGCTCCCCGTCGAGGGCGAGCCGTCGATCGTCTTCCCGAGCGAGGCGCGCTACGTCGGCGAGCACGGGACGACGTGGATCGACCGGCAGGAGTTCGTCGACACGCCGGGCGCGTGGCTCGCCGAGCAGGTGCGCGGCAAGCGCGTCGGCGTCTACGGGCTCGACTACGTGATGACCGTCCGCGACCACACCGCGCTCGCCGGCGCGTGCGAGCTCGTCGGCTGGGACGTCGGCTTCGACCACGCGCGCGCGGTCAAGTCCGAGCTCGAGCTCGCCTCGGTGCGCGAGTCGGTGCGGATCAACGCCGAGGGCTTCCGCGTCTTCCTCGACGCGTTCGAGGTGGGGAAGACGGAGCGCGAGGTGCTCGCGCCGTGCGAGCAGTACTTCGTCTCGCAGGGCTGCGGCCGCTGGACGATGGACATGGTGCTCGACGGGCCGAACGGCGGCGCGCTGCCGGAGTTCAAGATCGCCGGCTCGAGGCGGTTCGAGGCGGGCGACATGGTGCTGCCGTCGCTGGAGGTCGCCGGGCCGGGCGGGCACTGGGTCGAGGTCTCGCGCGCGATCTGCCCCGGCGAGCCGAACGACGAGACGAAGCGGATGCTCGAGGCGTACGAGGAGTACTTCGACGCCGCGCGCGCGACGCTGCGCACCGGCTCGACCGCGCGCGACGCGCACCGGGCGGTCGCGAAGGGGTTCGTCGAGCGCGGCTTCCACCTCGGCCACGTCACCGGCCACTCGATCGGGATGACGATGATCGAGTTCCCGAAGATCGGCGAGGCCGACGAGACGGAGCTGCAGGCGGGGATGGTGCTCTCGATGCACCCGCACGCGATCGCGCAGGACGGGCGCTCCTGCCTCTACATGCAGGACACGTGGCTCGTCGGCGACGACGGCGGCACGCCGCTCGCCGGCCTGCCGCTGCGCATCTACGAGGGGAGCGAAACGAGATGACTGCACCGAACGCCGACGAGTACGCGCCGATCCTCGACGGCCCGGGCGCCAGCGACTACGAGCGGTACCTGCGCACCGACGAGCTGCTCGCGCTGCAGAAGCGGCCGGACGAGTGGGTGCACCGCGACGAGCTCCTCTTCCAGACCGTGCACCAGTCGTCGGAGCTGTGGCTGAAGCACGCGTGGAACGAGGTCGAGGAGGCGACGCGGCTGATCGAGGCGCGCGACCTCGCCGGCGCGCAGCGGCTGCTGCGCCGCGCGTGCGCGGCGGTGAAGTTCGTCGAGGGGTTCCTCGAGCAGCTCGAGCAGATGTCGCCCTGGGAGTACCAGGAGGTGCGGCGCGTGCTCGGGCACGGCTCGGGGTTCGACTCGCCGGGCTTCCGGGAGATGCGGCGCGTTTCCCCGCCGCTGCTCGCGGCGTTCGACGCGCTGCGCAAGGAGCGCGGGCTCTCGCTGCTCGACGTGTACGTGCACGGCCGCGAGCACGAGGACCTGTACCAGCTCGCCGAGCTGCTGACGGAGTGGGACGAGCGGGTCGGCGTCTGGCGCTTCCGCCATTTCAAGGTCGTCGCGCGGATCATCGGCGAGGACGTCGTCGGCACGCAGGGCACGCCGGTCGAGCTGCTCGCCGGGCTGATCAAGAACAAGCTCTTCCCGGAGCTCTGGACGGTGCGCACGCAGCTGACCGAGCTGGCCAAGCAGTCCGATTGAACGGCCGGTACCTATTACGCACACGACTTCCGCACGGCTTCGTCACGGAAGCGAGACGTCGCGCGGGGCAAGACCGGTCGAACCTGTGCGAAACGGCGTCGTGACGGTTTCGTGACGGTACTTAGTACCGGCCGGTGATCCGCCCGGATGAGATCCGCGCCGCGCGCGAGCGGATCGGCGACACCGTCCTGCGCACGCCGCTCGTCCGCTTCGACGAGCGGATCTCGCTGAAGCTCGAGTGCCTGCAGCCGATCGGCTCGTTCAAGCTGCGCGGCGCGCTGAACGCGATGCGCGCGCAACCGGCGCAGGACGTGCTGACGGCGAGCGCCGGCAACATGGCTCAGGGCGTCGCGTGGGCTGCGCGCGAGCTCGGCGTGCGCGCGACCGTCGTGGCGCCCGAGACGGCGCCGCGCGCGAAGCTCGACCGCGTCGAGGAGCTCGGGGCCCGCGTCGTGCTCGTCCCGCACGAGCGCTGGTGGCAGGCGATGGTCGAGCGCCGCTACGAGGGGGTGGACGCGCTCTTCGTCCATCCGGTCGAGGACGAGCTCGTGATCGCGGGCAACGGCACGATCGGTCTCGAGCTGCTCGAGGACGGCGGCTTCGACACGGTCGTCGTCCCCTGGGGCGGCGGCGGGCTGACGTCCGGGATCGCGAGCGCGGTGAGGGAGCACGGGATCCGCGTCGTCGCCGCCGAGCCGGAGACGGCGGCGCCGCTCGCCGCCGCGTTCCGCGCCGGCCGGCCGACCGAGATCGAGTACGAGCCGTCGTTCGTCGACGGCGCCGGCGGCCGCGCGCTGCTGCCGACGATGTGGGAGCGGGCGCGCGCGCTCGTCGACGAGGCGGTCGCGGTGCCGCTCGCCGACGTCGAGGAGGCGATGCGGCTGCTCGCGGTGCGTGCGCACGTCGTCGCCGAGGGCGCGGGCGCGCTCGCGCTCGCGGTCGCGCTCCGCCGGGCCGACCGCTGCGCCTGCATCGTCAGCGGCGGCAACGTCGACGCCGACGTGTACGCGCGCATCCTCGGCGGTTAAAGGACGCAGCTAGTCCGGCAGCTGCGGCATCGCGATCCCCGGGTCGCGGCCGAGCAGCACCGCCCGCGTGATCGCGCCCGTGCCGAAGCGGTCGCGGACGGCGTCGACGGCGGCGTCGAGCGCGTCGGCCGCGCCGAAGGCGAGCTGCCGCGGCGTGTCGTCCTCGAGCAGCGCCACCGAGACGCCGACGAGCGTCAGCCCGCGCCGCTCGATCTCGCACTGCGTCGCCGCGACGAGCCCCCGGACGACGGCGAGGATCGTCTCGGTGCTCGCGGTCGCGAACGGGAGCGTGTGCGAGCGCGTCGCGCGCTCGAAGTCGCCGAAGCGAAGCCGGAGCACCACGGTGCGGCCGATTCGCCGCGCGGCGCGCAGCCGCCGGGCGACGCGGTCGACGAGCGCGACGAGCGTCGCGTCGACCTCCCGCGGCGTGTGGCGGCCGCGGCCGACCGCCCGCTGCGCGCCGACCGAGCGGCGCCGGCGGCGCGGCTCGACCCGGCGGAAGTCGCGGTTGCGGGCGAGCGCGTGCAGGTGGCGACCCGCCGCGCGGCCGAGCATCGCGACGAGCGTCTCCTCCGAGAGCGCCGCGAGCTGCCCGACGGTGCGGACGTTCCACGCGTGCAGCCGCTTCGCCGTCGCCGGGCCGACGCCCCAGACACGCTCGACGGGCAGCGGGTGCAGGAACGCGAGCTCGCCGTCCGGCGGCACGACGAGCAGCCCGTCCGGCTTCGCGACGCCGCTCGCGACCTTCGCGAGGAACTTCGTGCGCGCGACGCCGACGGTGACCGGCAGCCCGACGCGCTCGCGCACGGCCGCGCGCAGGCGGGTCGCGATCTGCTCCGGCGTGCCGGCGCAGCGCTCCATCCCGCCGACGTCGAGGAACGCCTCGTCGATCGACAGCCCCTCGACGACCGGCGAGTGGTCCTCGAAGACCTCGAACATCCGCCGGCTCGCGTCGACGTACGCGTCGAAGCGGGGGCGGACGACGACCGCCTGCGGGCAGAGCGCGAGCGCCTGCCGGCCGCCCATCGCCGTCCGGACGCCGAGGCGCTTCGCCTCGTAGCTCGCGGCCAGCACGACGCCGCCGCCGACGATCACGGGGCGGCCGCGGAGCCGCGGGTCGTCCCGCTGCTCGACCGACGCGAAGAAGGCGTCGGCGTCCGCGTGCAGCACGAACATGTGTTCGTGCAGGGTACTGCAGGGCTACGCGGCGCGCAGGTGCGCGGAGCGGAGCTCGAGCAGCGCGACGAGGTCGGCGGTCGCGACGAAGGGATCGGCGACCGACTCGCCCGTCGAGACCGAGAGCGCGGCCAGCGGCTCCCCGTCCGACTCCGCGAGCAGGAACGGCCCGTGCGGGAGCGCGCGGCAGCTCAGATGGGCGAGGCGCCGGAGGACGGCCTCGTCCTCGAGGTCGTCCGCCCAGCGGATGTCGATCCGCCGCCGGCCGGCGATCATCTCGTGCACGGTCACGACCCGGAGCATCGCCGCCGTTGACCGATCGAAGCAAGTCGTACTAGTCTCCGAAGCGATCATGGAACCTGATCGGTCGCCCGACCCGTGGCAGGGCGTCGAGGTGCGGCACCTGGCGGCGCTCGGCGCGATCGCCGAGACCGGCAGCTTCGGCCGCGCCGCGCAGCGGCTCGGCTACACGCAGTCGGCGGTCAGCCAGCAGATCGCGACGCTCGAGCGGCTCGTCGGCGAGCGCCTGCTCGACCGTCCCCGCGGCAGCCGGACGATTGCGCTCACCGAGGCCGGCGAGCTGCTCGTGCGGCACGGCGCCGCGATCGTCGCGCGGCTGCGCGCGGCGCAGGCGGACGTCGAGGCGCTGCGGCGCGGCGAGGCGGGGCAGCTGCGCATCGGCACCTTCCAGTCCGCCGGCCGGCGGCTGCTGCCCGACGTCCTGCGCCGGCTGGCCGCCGAGCTGCCGCACGTCGACGTGCGGCTGACGGAGTTCGCCGACGACAACGAGCTGCTCGAGCTGGTCGAGCGCGGCGAGCTCGACGTCGCCTTCGGGATGCTGCCGCTGCCGGAGCGGCCGCTCGAGGTGCAGCGGCTCCTCCGCGACCCGTACGTGCTCGTCGTGCCCGCCGACGCGGAGGCGCCGCCCGAGCCGGTCGCGCTCGACGCCCTCGGCTCGTGCCGGCTGATCGGCTACCGCTCCTGCCGCAGCCACGCGCTCGCGGAGCGGCAGTGGCGCGCGCGCGGCGTCGAGCCGGACGTCGTCTTCCGCTCCGACGACAACGGGACGCTGCAGGCGATGGTGGCCGCCGGCGTCGGCTGGGCGCTCGTGCCGCGGCTCGCGGTCGACGAGGACGACCCGCGCGTGCGCGTGCTCGAGGTCGACCCGTCGGTCGAGCCGCGCGTGATCGTGCTCGTCTGGCATCGCGACCGCCACCGCACCGCCGCGGCGCGCCGCTTCGTCGAGCTCGCGGTCGAGCGCTGCGCGCCGTACGCCGCAGCGGCGTAGGGCAAGTAACAGCCTGTTACTTGCTCAGGCGCTCGAGCTCGCGCACGAACCCGTCCACCTCGTCCACCGTGTTGTAGTGGATGAAGCCGACGCGGACGGCGTCGCCCGGATACGGCAGCTTCTCGCGCAGGCCGAGCGAGTACCACGTGTCGTGGGCCCAGACGCCGTAGCCGCGCCCGGCCATCGTCGTCGCGACCTCCGCGGCCGGCACGCCCTCGACGTTGAGCAGGTACGTCGGGACGCGGCCCTCCATCGTCGGCAGGCCGTAGATCGTGACCGAGTCCGGCACGGCATCCATGAAGCGCTGCCCGAGCTCGCGCTCGTACTCGCGCAGGACGCTCATGCCGCCGAGCGACTCGAGATAGGCGATCGTCGCGGAGAAGCCGGCGAGCAGCTCGTACGGCGCGGTGCCCGTCTCGAACTTGCGGCCGACCGGCGTCGAGCCCGCCGGGCGCGCCTTGTACGCGCGCCACGACTCGAGCAGCTCGTGCCGCCCGTAGGCGAGCCCGAGGTGCGGCCCGCAGAACTTGTACGGCGAGCAGAGCAGGACGTCGCAGCCGAGCGCCTGCACGTCGACCGGCTCGTGCGCGGCGAAGTGCACCGCGTCCACCCAGGCGAGCGCGCCCGCCTCGTGGGCGAGCTCCGCGACGCGCCTGACGTCGGTGATCGAGCCGACGGCGTTCGACGCGAGCACGCACGCGACGACGCGCACGCGCTCGTCGAGCTTGCGCGCGAGGTCGTCGAGGTCGAGCCGCAGGTCGTCGGTGACGTCGATCCAGTCCACCTCGAAGCCGCGGTCCTCGGCCAGCTCGATCCACGGCGCGACGCCGCCGTCGTGGTCGAGCCGCGAGACGAGCACGCGGTCGCCCTGCTTCCAGTCGCGCGACGCCGTGCGCGAGAGCATGAAGTCGAGCGTCGTCATGTTCGTCCCGAAGATCACGTCGTCGGACGAGCAGTTGAGGAAGCGCCCGGCGTCGGCGCGCGCGGTGTCGAGGATCTGCTGGACGCGCCGGCTCGTCTCGTACGGCGCGCCGATGTTCGCGCTCGCCTCGCGCAGCGCGCGCGCGATCGCGTCGCCGACCTCGTCCGGGACCTGTGAGCCGCCCGGCGCGTCGAGGAAGACGAAGTCGCCCTGCAGCGAGGAGAACCGCCGTCTCACCGCGTCGACGTCGAGTACGGTCGTCGCCATGCAGCGAGCCTACCTGGGCGGGGTCGAGGTATCGCGCGTCATCCTCGGCTGCGGCAACTTCGGCGGCATCGGCTCCGCGCCGGCGTTCTTCGGCAAGGGCGAGACGCGCGAGCAGGCGTTCGAGCTGATGGACGCGGCGTGGGCCGCGGGGATCACGACGTTCGACACCGCGGACGCCTACGGCGGCGGCCGCAGCGAGACGTACGTCGGCGAGTGGATCGCGTCGCGCCGCCCGGAGGGCCTCGTGCTGACGACGAAGACGTTCAACCCGATGGACGAGGGCGCCGACCACGGGCTCGCGCCCGCCCGCGTCCGCCGCCAGCTCGACTCGAGCCTGCGCCGGCTCGGCGTCGAGCGCGTCGACCTCTACCTCTGCCACGACTGGGATCCGGACGTGCCGGTCGCCGAGACCGCCGGCGCGCTCGACGAGCTCGTCGCCGCGGGGAAGATCGGCGCCTACGGCCTCAGCAACGTGAACGGGGCCCAGCTCTCGGAGGCGCTCGCCGCGGGCGACTTCCGCTGGGTGCAGAACTCGTACTCGCTGCTCGACCGCGAGGCGGAGCGCGAGGTGCTGCCGCTCTGCCGCGAGCACGGGCTCGGCTTCACGCCGTTCGGGCCGCTGGCCGGCGGCTGGCTGGCGGGCAAGTACCGCCGCGGCGAGGCGCCGCCGCCCGGCTCGCGGATGACGCTGCGGCCGGAGCCGTACGAGCACCTCCGCACCGACGAGGTCTACGACCTGCTGGAGGAGCTCGAGTCCCGCGGCGACCCGGCGACCCAGGCGTTCGCGTGGCTCTTCGCCCAGCCGGGCGTGACCGCCGTCGTCGTCGGCCCGCGCCGCCCGGAGCACCTGCGGCCGGCTGTCGACGCGCTGCGCTGAGCACCGGCTGCCGCGACAAGATGGGCCGATCGGCCCATTGGCGGCGCCCGCCGCCGGGTGGATCATGGATCATGGCCGGAGCCCGAGCCGTTCGCGCTCTCCCCGTGCTCCTCGCGGCCGCCGTGCTCGCCGCCGGCTGCGGCGCCGCCGCGCAGCAGCCTCCGCACCGCGCAGCAGCGCCCGTCCGGCAGCTCGAGTCCGCGCGCACCGCCGCGCCGCCGCCCGGCTTCCGCACCCACCTCGTCACCGCCGCGGGCGTCAGCATCGCGCTGCCGATCGGCTGGCAGGTGCTCGCGCAGCGCGACGCGTCCGGCTTCGGCGTCCTGCAGATCCTCACCAAGCTCGACCGGAGCTTCACGATGCCCGTCGCCGAGCTCAGCTCGCCCGACTCGCCGCTGAAGCTCTTCGCCTTCGACCGCTCCTTCCTCGCGGGCCGGCCGACGACGATCCAGGTCGTCCAGGCCACGTACCGCAGGCCCGGCGGCTACAACAGCTGGGCGCCGCGGATGGCGGCGGCGCTGCGGCACGCGCCCGGCCTCGACGGCGCCGTCGCGGTCGCCGGCGTCCAGCTCCCGGCCGGCCTCGCGCTGCGCGGGACGTACCGGACGCGGTCGCACGACACGGTCGTCGCCTATCTCGTCCCGGGCCCGACCGGGCTCTGGGCGCTGCTCCTGCGGACGCCGACGCCGCGCGCCCGCCGCGACAGCGGCCTGCTCGCGCGCGCCGCCGCCAGCTTCCGCGCCTTCCGGCCGGTGGGCGGCCCGTACGGGCCGGCGCCGGCTCCGCCCGGCGCCTGAACCGGCGCACGAACCGGCGCGAATCCTTTACAAAGCGTTAAGACCCCCGCTCGCAAACGGGGATTATCACGGGTGTCACACGGTCATCACCAGATGAACGCGCATCACACCGGATACCGGTAAGACAGTAGAGCCGAGGAGGCACTCCATGCGAAAGCCCAGGTTCGCCTGGCCTCTCGGACTCGTCGCAGTTCTGTTCATTGCCCTCGTGGCAGCAGGCTGCGGCGGGGGCGGGAGCAGCGGAAGCGGTAACAACAACGCGACGACGACAGGGGGGAACGCGAACGCGTCCGGCGGCACGATCCGGATCGCGATCGGCAGCGAGCCGCCGTCGCTCGACCCGGGTCTCGCGACCGACACGACGTCGGCGTTCGTCGTGCTCAACACGAACGTCCCGATCGTCTATCTCGGTCCGGCCCCGGACCTGAAGCCCGAGCCTGCCCTCGCGCAGAGCTGGGACACGAGCGGCAACACGGTGACGCTCCACCTGCGGAAGGACGTCAAGTGGACGAACGGCCAGCCGGTGACGGCCGACGACGTCGTCTACTCGTGGCTGCGGACGATCTCGCCGCAGCTGGGCGCGGACTACGCGTACCAGTTCTACGGCATCAAGGGCGCCCAGGAGTACAACAGCTGCAAGCCGAGCGCCGCGAACAAGCAGTGCGACGCGCTCAAGAGCAAGGTCGGGATCACGGCACCCGACAAGTACACGGTGAAGGTCGACCTGACCTCGCCGCAGCCGTGGTTCCTGCAGCAGCTCTCGCACACCTCCTTCATCCCCGTGAACAAGTCCGCGGTGGAGAAGTGGGGCAACAAGTGGACGGAGCCGGGCCACTACGTCACCGACGGCCCGTTCAAGCTGACCCAGTGGCAGCACGACGCGTCGCTGACGCTCGTGAAGAACCCGGACTACTACGACGCGTCGACGGTGAAGCTGCAGACCGTCAAGCTGAACATCATCACCGACGGGTCGACCGCCGAGCAGGCGTTCAACGCCGGCAACGTGGACGTGAACGAGACCGGCTGGCCGCCGTCGGACACGGCGCGGATCAAGAACACGCCGGCGTACCAGCAGTTCCCGTCGCTCGGCATCTACTACTACGGGTTCAACGTCAAGACGATCACCGACGTGAACCAGCGCAAGGCGATGGCGCTGGCGATCGACCGGAAGACGATCGTCGACCACATCACGCAGACGGGTCAGGTGCCCGCGACGGCCTTCACGCCGAAGGGCATCCCGGGTGCGGCGACCATCAACAGCGAGAGCACCTTCCTCAAGCCGACCGCGGACATGACGCTCGCGAAGCAGTACATGTCCAAGGTCTCGAACCCGGTCAAGAACGTCACGCTCATCTTCAACAACGCCCCGGGCCACAAGGAGATCGCGACCGCGATCCAGGCCCAGTGGAAGCAGCTGGGGCTGAACGTGACGCTGAAGCAGCAGGACTGGCCGCAGTTCCTGAAGTTCCTGGGGCCGCCGCCGGATCCGTCGGTCGGGGCGTTCCGCATGGGCTGGATCGCGGACTTCCCGGACGACATCAACTTCCTGAGCATCTTCCAGTGCGGCTCGGGCAACAACTACACCAACTGGTGCAACAAGCAGTACGACGACCTGCTGAAGAAGGCGACCGCCGAGCAGGACCAGGCGAAGCGGTACGACCTGTACAAGCAGGCCGAGGCGATGCTGACCTCGAAGAGCGGCGACATGCCGATCGCGCCGATCTACTGGTACACGTTCGCGTACCAGGTGGCGCAGAACGTCCACGGGTGGAACACGAACCCGATGGACGAGATCGACCTGCGCAAGGTGAGCATCGGCTGAGCGTGGAACCGCGACCGGCGCCCGCCCGCGGGCGGGCGCCGGTCGTGACTACGTCTCCGGCGAAAGGGCATAGAGACCGGGCATGCTGAAGTTCGTCGTCCGCCGCGTCCTGTGGACGATCCCGATCATCCTCCTCGTCATCTTCATGACGTTCTGGATGATGCGTGCGATCAAGGGCAGCCCGTTCCGGCGCACGGAGCGCGCGGTGCCGGCGGCGGTGATGGCGAACCTCGACCGCAAGTTCGGGCTCGACAAGCCCTGGTACGTCCAGTACGGGAAGTACGTCAAGGACGTCGCGACCTTCGACCTCGGGCCGTCGCTCGTCCTGCGCAACCAGAACGTCAACGACATCGTCAAACAGCACTTCCCGGTCTCGGCGGAGCTCGGCGGATTCGCGATGCTGCTCGCGATCGTCGTCGGCGTCCCGCTCGGCATCCTCTCGGCGCTGCGCGCGAACCGCGTCACCGACTACATCGCGATGCTCTTCGCGAACCTCGGCTTCGCGATCCCATCGTTCCTCGTCGCGACCCTGCTGATCTACGAGTTCGCGGCGCAGCTGCGCTGGTTCCCGACCAACGGCTGGGACACGGCGAGCTCGAAGGTGCTGCCCGTGATCGCGCTCAGCCTGGGGCCGCTCACCTACTTCGCGCGCATCGTGCGCGGGCAGATGCTCGAGACGCTGCAGCAGGACTACGTGCGCACGGCGAAGGCGAAGGGGCTCCGCTGGAAGCGCGTCGTCGTCGTGCACGTGCTGCGCAACTCGCTGATCCCCGCCGTGACGGCCGCCGGGCCGCTGCTCGGCTTCCTCGTCACCGGCTCGTTCATCATCGAGAACATCTTCTCGATCCCGGGCATCGGCCGGTACTACGTCACCTCGGTGTCGGGCCGCGACTATTCGACGGTGATGGGGATCACGGTGCTGCTGTCGATCCTGATCATCGTCGCGAACATGATCGTCGACATCCTCTACGGCTTCCTCGACCCGCGCACGAGGGACGCCCGAACCTGATGGTCCTGAACCCGCAGAACGAGGAGCTCCGCGAGCTCACCGTCGCGCGCGAGCGCGAGGACACGACCTTCGAGGCCGGCGCGGCGATCGCGCAGACGAGCCTCTGGCGCGACGCGGCGCGGCGCTTCGCGCACAACCGGGCGGCGCTGATCGCGCTCTTCGCGTTCGTCCTGATGGTGCTCTACGTCGTGATCGTCCCGTTCGTGATGCCGTACGACCCGAACGCCGTCGACTTCAGCATCTCGTACGTCAACCCGACGTGGGCGCACCCGTTCGGCACCGACGAGTTCGGGCGCGACCTCTTCCTGCGCACCGCGCTCGGCGGCCGCATCTCGATCGGCATCGGCTTCGCCGGTACCGTCGCGATCATGGTCGTCGGGATCCTCTACGGCGCCATCGCCGGCTTCGTCGGCGGCTGGCTCGACAACGCGATGATGCGCTTCCTCGACGCGCTCTACGGGCTGCCGTACCTGCCGTTCGCGATCATCACGCTCGCGATCTTCGGCACCGTCAACTTCTGGACGATGGTCGTCGCGCTGACGGTCGCCTCCTGGTTCACGACCGCCCGCGTCATGCGCGGGCAGATCATCTCGCTGAAGGAGAACGACTACGTGCGCGCGGCGCGGGCCGTCGGCGCGCGCTGGTACCGCGTGCTCTTCCGGCACCTGCTGCCGAACACGCTCGGCGTCGTGATCGTCTTCGTCTTCCTCGAGCTGCCGGGCGTCGTGCTCGGCGAGGCGTTCCTCTCGTTCCTCGGCCTCGGCATCAACCCGCCGAACGCCTCGTGGGGCTCGCTGGCGCAGGACGGCTACACGCAGTACCTGTCGCACCCGTACATCATCGTCATCCCGAGCGTCGCGATCGCGTGGCTGATCCTGAGCGCGTTCTTCATCGCCGACGGCCTGCGCGACGCGCTCGATCCCCGGACGCAGGCGGCGGCGTGACGGCACTGCTCGAGGTCGAGGATCTCCGGACGTACTTCAGCTCGCGGCGCGGCGATGTGCACGCGGTCGACGGCGTCAGCTTCGCGGTCGAGCGCGGCAAGACGCTCGGCATCGTCGGCGAGTCCGGCTGCGGCAAGTCGGTGACGGCGCTCTCGATCATGGGCCTGCTCGCGCAGAACGCGCGGATCGTCAGCGGCGCCGTCCGCTTCGAGGACCGCGACCTGACGAGGCTCTCCGACCGGGAGCTCGAGGACATCCGCGGACGGCAGATCGCGATGATCTTCCAGGACCCGATGACGTCGCTGAACCCGACGCTGACGATCGGGCTGCAGCTGACCGAGACGATGCGCCGGCACCTCGACCTGTCGCGCGACGAGGCGCGCAAGCGCGCGATCGAGCTGCTCGAGGAGGTGCACATCCCGAACGCGCGCAGCCGCCTCGACGACTATCCGCACCGCTACTCGGGCGGCATGCGCCAGCGCGTGATGATCGCGATCGCGCTCTCGTGCAACCCGAAGCTGCTGATCGCCGACGAGCCGACGACCGCGCTCGACGTGACCGTGCAGGCGGGGATCCTCGACCTGCTCGAGGAGCTGCGCGACCAGCACGACATGTCGATGATCATCATCACGCACGACATGGGCGTCGTCGCCGAGTCGGCGGACGACATCGCCGTCATGTACGCGGGCCAGATCGTCGAGCACACGAACGCGGAGGAGCTGTTCGACCATCCGGAGCACCCGTACACCGAGGCGCTGCTCGGGGCGCTGCCGCAGCTCGAGGACGAGACGGTGCGCCAGGGCCGGCTGACCGCGATCCCCGGCCGACCGCCGGACCTCGTCGACCTACCGGACTCCTGCCGCTTCGCTCCTCGCTGCCCGTACGCGAACCGCAACGACGGCTGCACCGCGCGCACGCCCGAGCTGCGCGAGCTCCGGCCCGGCCATCTCGTGCGCACCGCGCACCCGGCGAGCGAGCGGCAGGGCGCGCCGTCGATGGCGGAGGCGACGAGGTGAGCGCCTCGACCGAGCCCCTGCTCGAGGTCGCCGACCTGCGCAAGTGGTTCCCGGTGCGCAAGGGGCTGCTGGTCGAGCGCACCGTCGACCACGTGAAGGCGGTGGACGGCGTCTCGCTGTCGATCGGCGAGGGGGAGACGCTCGGCCTCGTCGGCGAGTCCGGCTCGGGCAAGTCGACGACCGGCTACTGCATCCTGCAGCTGCTGAAGCCGACGTCGGGCTCCGTCCGCTTCATGGGCAAGGAGCTGACGAAGATGTCCGCCGGCGACCTGCGGGAGATGCGCCGCGAGATGCAGATCGTCTTCCAGGACCCGTACTCCTCGCTGAACCCGCGCATGACGGTCGGGAACATCGTCGCCGAGCCCCTGACCGTGCACGGGATCGGCTCGCGGCAGAGCCGCGCGGCGCGCGTGCGCGACCTGCTCGAGACGGTCGGCTTCAACCCGGACTTCACGAACCGCTACCCGCACGAGTTCTCCGGCGGGCAGCGGCAGCGGATCGGGATCGCGCGCGCGCTCGCGCTGAACCCGCGGCTGATCGTCTGCGACGAGCCGGTCTCCGCCCTCGACGTCTCGATCCAGGCGCAGATCCTCAACCTGCTCAAGGACCTGCAGCGCGACCTCGGGCTCGCCTACCTGTTCGTCGCGCACGACCTCGCGGTCGTCCGCGCGATGAGCGACCGGATCGCGGTGATGAACAAGGGCGTGATCGTCGAGACGGGTCTCGCGCACGAGGTCTACACGAACCCGCAGGAGGACTACACGCGCGCGCTGCTCGCCGCTGTCCCGGTCCCGGACCCGCGGCGGATGCGCGAGCGCAAGCGCGAGCGGCGGAAGCTCGCGCACGCGGTCGCCGAAGGCTTCTAGTGTTCCTCGCAGCGGCTCCTCCACCGACGTGGCAGTCCGCCGCGTCGATGCCGGAGCGCCGCAGCTACTTCGCGGCCGCGCAGATCGGCGGCTCCGTCTACGTCTCCGGCGGGATGGTCGGCGGCAGCGGCACGTACGTCTTCCGGCTCGACCGCTTCGAGCCGTCCCGGAACCGCTGGGTCTCGCTGCCCGACCAGCCGCAGCCGGCGCGCGCGGCCGCCGGCGCCGCCTACCGCGGCTCGCTGTACGTGATCGGCGGGCAGACGCCGACGGGGACGACCCGGCGGGTGCTCGCCTACGACCCGCGCTCGCGCCGCTGGAGCGCGCGCGCGCCGCTGCCGGCGCCGCGCTACAACGCGGCGGCCGCGGCGCTGGCGGGAAAGCTCTACGTCGTCGGCGGCGTCCGCACGATCGACCCGGTGCGGACGATGTACGTCTACGACGGCCGCCGCTGGCGTGCGGGCCCGCCGCTGCCGCAGGCGCTGCACACCGAGGGGCTCGTCGCCTTCCGCGGCGAGCTGTGGTCGGTCGGCGGCTTCGACCGGGCCGGCGACGCCGTCCGCTCCGTCTGGATCTACTCGCCGCGCACGCAGCGCTGGCGGCGCGGCCCGCGGCTCGCCGCGCCGGTGGCGATGGTCGGCGCGACGGCGACGCGCACCGGCGTCTACGCCGTCTCGGAGCTCGTCTACGAGCACTTCCTCCCCGGCCGGGGCTGGCGCCGCGGCCCCTCGCTCCGCGTGCCGCGGCACGCACTCGGCCTCTTCGCGCTCGACCGGCGGCTCTGGGCGGTCGGCGGCTGCGTCGTCCCCGAGCTCGCCGACTCACGCGTCGTCGAGTCGCTGGCGATCCCGTAGCCGGCGCCCGAGGCTGCCCGCCGAGACGAGCGCCCAGACGCCCTCGAGCAGCACGAAGCCCCACTGCGAGCCGACCCAGGCGTCGACGGCGAGCGCCGCCGAGCCGACGACGTTGGGGACGAGGTAGGCGAAGGAGTCCGTCTCGAGCCGCCGCCACTGCGCGAGCACGAAGGCGGCGAGGATCAGGACGGCGCCGAGGACCTGGACGAGCTGCTCGGCCATGCGGGCGCGAGGGTAGCGCCGACTCCCTGGATCGAGGGAAGCCGGCGGGCACGGGGCAAGGTTCCGCCGACAGCGGGATCTACGGCTACGAGAACGTCGATTCCCCCGCTGACCCAAGGAGCCACCGACCGATGAAGAAGTTCCCCGCCGTCCTCGCCGCCACCGTCCTCGGCGCAGCCGGGTTCGCGGCGGCGGGCATCGCGAGCGGCAGCCACCTGCTCGACGCGATCACGGGCACGACCGCCACGACCGCGACGACGTCGACCACCGGCACCGCCGGCCAGGGCAGGAAGGTGACGCTCTGCCATCACACCGGCAAGTCGAAGAAGCATCCGAACGGCGTCACGATCTCCGTCTCGCAGCACGCCGTCAAGGCGCACCTCCGCCACCACGACACCATGGGCGCCTGCCCGAAGCCGACCACGACCGCGTCCACGACCGGGACCAGCACGACGACGTCGGACGACTCGTCGAAGGGCCACGGCAACGGCAACGGGAACGGAAACGGCCACGGCGGCGGCCACGGACACGGCAAGCCCTAGCCTCGGCGCCATCCGGAGCGACGACGGCGCGCAGCACGAGCGGCGCGCCGTCGTCGTGACGCTCGTCGTCGCGACGTTCTTCGTCTCGTTCGGCGCGCTCCACTACGGCTTCTACACGCGCGGGCTGCTGCTGGACACGCCCGTGTACGAGCGCTACGGCGACGCGATCGTCCACGCCCGCGTCCCCTACCGGGACTTCGGCGTCGAGTACCCGCCGGCCGCGCTGCCGGTCTTCGCGGCGCCGTCGCTCGTCGCGCCGGCCCGCGACTTCGACCGCTACCGCGCGGCCTTCGAGACGCTGATGCTGCTCTGCGGCGGCGTCGCCGCCGCCCTGGTCGGCCTCGTCGTGCGCGAGCGCAGGGTCGCGGCGACGCTGCTCGCCGGGCTGGCGCCGCTCGCGCTCGGGCCGGTCGTGCTCTCCCGCTTCGACCTCTGGCCGGCCATGCTCTCCGTCGCCGGCCTGGCCGCGCTCGTGGGCGGCGGGAAGCGCGTCGCGTCCGCGCTGCTCGGCGTCGCCTTGGCCGCCAAGATCTATCCCGGCGTGCTCGTCCCGCTGGCCGTCGTGTACGTCTGGCGGCGGCACGGACGGCGGGAGGCCGTGGTTTGCGCGGCCGCCGCGGCCGCCGCGGCGCTCGCCTGGTTCGTGCCGTTCCTCGTCGTCGCGCCCCACGGCGTCTGGTCGAGCGTCGCGGGCCAGGCGTCGCGGCCGCTGCAGATCGAGAGCCTCGGCGCGGCCCTCCTGCTCGGGGCGCACCAGGCGTGGGGCCTGCCGCTGGCGCAGGTCTCGTCGCACGGCTCCGACAACCTCGCCGGCGGGCTGCCGCACGCCTTCGCGGTCGCGCAGGGCGTCCTCGCCCCGCTGGCGCTGCTCGCGCTCTGGATCGCGTTCGCGCGCGGGCCGGCGACGCGCGAACGGCTGCTCCGCTACGCGGCCGCGTGCGTCTGCGCCTTCGTCGTGCTCGGCAAGGTGCTGTCGCCGCAGTACCTGATCTGGCTGATCCCGCTCGTCCCGCTCGTCCGCTCGACGCGGGCGTGGATCCTCTTCGTCGCCGCGCTCGTGCTAACGCAGCTCTGGTTCCCGCGCCGCTACCTCGACCTCGCGTACGGCTTCGACGCCCGCGCCTCCTGGCTCGTGCTCGCGCGCGACCTCGTGCTGGTCGCCCTGCTGCTCGTGCTCGTCGTCCCGCGGCGCGCGCTCGTGCTGCCGGTCGCGGCCGCCGCGCTCGCCGCGGCGGGAGCGGCCGCCGCCGGAGTGGCGTCGCCCCGGGCGCTCGCCCACTCGACCGTGCTCGCCGAGACCGGCGTCCCATCGGCCTGCGACGCCGCGCCGGCCGTGCCCTCGACGAGCGCCCAGACCGTCCGCTACGCCGTCCGCGGCTTCGAGAACGACGCCCGCCGCACCCGCTGCGCCGTCGTCACCGTCCGCTCGACGAGCGGGGCGCCGCTCTTCAGCGCGGCCTACCGGCAGGCCTTCCTCCCGGCCGACCCGACCCGGAACCTGCTCGGCCACGCGGGCACGTGCACGAACGTCGCCCAGCACCCGCGGGCCGCGGTCGGCTACGCGTTCCGGGTCCCGCCGCGGACGCGCTTCGCCGTCGAGGTCGAGCACTGCACCGAGAGCGGGGCGGTCCCGGCCTACGCCGTCCGGGTTTCCTGGCGCTGATCTGTTAGAACACGACCGTCGACCCTGGGAGGGCTGGTGGCCGGAGTTTCGTTCGACGGCGTGACGAAGACGTATCCCGACGGGACGACCGCCGTGCGCGACCTCGACCTCGACATCCACGACGGCGAGTTCATGGTCCTGGTCGGGCCGTCCGGCTGCGGCAAGACGACCGCGCTGCGGATGGTCGCCGGCCTCGAGGACATCTCCCGCGGCGTCCTGAAGATCGGCGACCGCGTCGTCAACCACGTCCCGTCGCGCGACCGCGACATCGCGATGGTGTTCCAGAGCTACGCGCTCTACCCGCACCTGTCGGTGTACGACAACATCGCCTTCGGGCTGAGGGTGAAGAAGGTGTCCAAGGACGAGATCGACCGCCGGGTCGCCGAGGCGGCGCGGATCCTCGACCTCGAGCCGTACCTGAAGCGGAAGCCGCGCGCGCTCTCCGGCGGCCAGCGCCAGCGCGTCGCGATGGGCCGCGCGATCGTCCGCGAGCCCGCCGCGTTCCTGATGGACGAGCCGCTCTCCAACCTCGACGCGAAGCTGCGCGTGCAGATGCGCGCGGAGATCGCGGAGCTGCAGCGCGACCTCGGCGTCACGACGCTCTACGTGACCCACGACCAGGTCGAGGCGATGACGATGGGCGACCGAGTCGCCGTCATGCGCAAGGGCGAGCTGCAGCAGGTCGCCGACCCGCAGACGCTCTACGACCATCCGGTCAACCTCTTCGTCGCCGGCTTCATCGGCTCGCCGGCGATGAACATGATCGAGGCGACGCTCGCCCGCTCGAACGGCGCCGTCACCGCCACGGTCGGCTCGCAGACGCTCGAGCTCACCGGCGAGACGCTCGACGCGCGGCCGGGGCTGCGCGACTACGACGGGCAGACGGTCGTGCTCGGCATCCGTCCCGAGGATCTCGAGGACGCCGCCCTCGCGGCCGACACGCCGCCCGACCGGCGCCTGCGCGGCGAGGTGACGCTGACCGAGGCGCTCGGCTCGGAGATCATGGTGCACTTCACGATCGACGCGAAGCCGGCCGTGACCGAGGACGTGAAGGAGCTCGCCGAGGACGCGGGCGACGACCGCGCCGCCGCCGCCGAGCGGCCGCACGCCGCGCTCGTCGGCCGCTTCGGCGCGCGCTCGCGCGTGCGCGAAGGCGAGAGCACCGAGGTCGCGGTCGACTCCCGCGCGCTGCACTTCTTCGACCCCGAGACGGGGATGGGGATCTACGACGGAACGGAAGAGAAAGGAGCCGCAACGTGAAGAACCGGGTCGTGCGTGGCGTCGCCCTGGCGGCGATCGCGGTCCCGCTCGCGCTGCTCGCCGCCGGTTGCGGCGGATCGTCCAACAAGAGCAGCAGTGGCAACACCACCGCGACGAGCGGGTCATCGAGCAACAGCAGCGTCAAGGGGTCGGTGACCTTCGACGGCATCTGGACCGGCGCCGAGGCGCAGTCCTTCGCGAAGGTGATCGCCGCGTTCAACAAGCAGTACCCGAACGTGAAGATCAAGTACAAGCCGGTCGGCAACAACGTCCCGACCGTGCTCGCGACCGCGATCGCCGGCGGGCATCCGCCCGACATGGCGGACATCGCCCAGCCCGGTCTCGTCAAGCAGCTCGCGCAGCAGGGGCACCTGAAGCCGATCACCTACGCGAAGTCGGCGATCTCGTCGAACTTCGCGCCGGTCTGGCAGCAGCTCGGGACGGTCAACGGGACGCTGTACGCGCTCGTCTTCAAGGCGGCCAACAAGTCCCTGCTCTGGTACAACGTGCCCGCCTTCAAGCAGGCCGGCGTCACCGCGCCGAAGACGTTCGACTCGCTGCTGAAGGACGCGCAGACCCTGAAGCAGTCGGGGACGCCCGCGTACTCCGTCGGCGGCGCGGACGGCTGGACGCTCACCGACCTGTTCGAGAACCTCTACCTCCGCCGCTGGGGCCAGCAGAAGTACCAGCAGCTGAGCGCGCACCAGATCAAGTGGACCGACCCGTCGGTGATCACGACGCTGAAGGACATGGGCAAGATCCTCGGCGACACCGCCAACCTCGCGGGCGGCCGCAACGGCGCGATCCAGAACGGGTTCAACGACTCGGTCACGAACGCGTTCTCGACCCCGCCGAAGGGCGCGATGGTGTTCGAGGGCGACTTCGTCGCCGGCGTCATCCTCTCGTCGACGAAGGCGAAGCCGAAGACGGGCTTCGACGCGACGCCGTTCCCGTCGATCACGCCGGGGGCGAACGCGAACGCGGTCGAGATCGGCGGCGACCTGTTCGTGACGTTCCGCGACACGCCGGCGATCCGCGCCTTCGTCAACTTCCTCGCGACCGCGCCGGCCGCGGAGGCGTGGGCGAGGCTCGGCGGCTTCGGCACCGGCAACAAGAACGTGCCGGCGAGCATCTATCCCGACGCGATCACGCGGGCGACCGAGGCTCCGATCGGCAAGGCGACGGCCGTCGTCTTCGACATGTCGGACGAGCAGCCGGCGTCGTTCGGCTCGACGACCGGCCAGGGTGAGTGGGGGATCTTCCAGGACTTCCTCCGCAACCCGGCCGACGTGAACGGGACGGCCCAGAAGCTCGAGAAGGCGGCGAGCGCCGCCTACAAGAGCGGGAAGTAGCCGTTGTCGAAGGGGTCGATCACGGCGGAGCCGCCCGTAGCGGCGGCTCCGCCGCCCACCGCTCCGGCGGGCCGCGGGCGCTATCTGACCGGCGCGACCTTCCTGCTGCCGGCGTTCGTGCTGCTCGGCGTGTGGCTGGTCTACCCGACCGTCTACACGATCATCCGCAGCTTCTTCGGCGCGAACGGCTACCTCGGCACGTTCGTGGGGATCGACAACTACAAGACCCTGTTCACGACCGCGACGCTCGTCCGCGCGATCGAGAACAACGCGATCTGGGTCGCCGTCGTGCCGGCGCTCGTCACCGCGATCGGGCTGATCTTCGCCGTGCTGACCGAGCGGGTGAGCTGGGCGGTCGCGTTCAAGACGGCGGTCTTCCTGCCGATGGCGATCTCCGCGTTCGCGACCGGCGTCACGTGGCGCATCCTCTACCAGCAGGATCCGGACATCGGCGCGATCAACGCGCTCGGGCGCAGCATCTCGAGCCTCGTCTCGACGCCCGGCGTGCTGCACACGGCGCTGCCCTCGACGCCCGCGTTGCAGACGAGGAACGGCGCCGTCGTGCTGAAGGCGCCGCTGCAGCCCGGGCGGTCGGTCAAGCTCGGCCTGACGGGGATCCCGCCGCAGGACGTGCCGGGCGGCGCGGCGCAGGCGGTGCAGCCGAAGCCTCGCTCGGGCGCGATCGACGGCGTCGTCTGGCGCGACTTCAAGCCCGGCGGCGGCAAGTCCGGGGTCGTCGAGAAGGGAGAGCTCGGCCTGCCGGGCGTGACCGTGCAGCTGCGCGACGCGAGCGGCAAGACGCGCACCGCGAAGACGGCCGACGACGGGACGTTCTCGTTCGACAGCCTGCCGGCGAACACGACCTACCACGCGTCGATCGGCGCGCAGACGTTCGCGAAGCCGTTCGGCGGCTACGGCTGGCTGGCGCCGAAGCTGATCACGCCGTCGCTGCTGATCGCCTACATCTGGATCTGGGCGGGCTTCGCGATGGTGGTGATCGGCGCCGGGCTCGCGGCGATGCCGCGCGACGTGCTCGAGGCCGCGCGCACGGACGGCGCCGGGGAGTGGCAGGTGTTCCGGCGCGTCACCGTCCCGCTGCTCGCACCCGTGCTCAGCGTCGTCTTCATCACGATGATCATCAACGTCCTCAAGGTCTTCGACCTCGTCATCTCGCTCGCGCCGGAGTCGTCGCAGGCGCACGCGAACGTGATCGCGCTCGCGATGTGGCGCACGGCCTTCGGCGGCGTCAACGACTTCGGCACCGGCTCGGCGATCGCCGTCTTCCTCTTCGTGCTCGTCGTGCCCGTGCTCGCCCTCAACATCCGCCGCTTCAAGAGGGAGGTGTAAGTGGCCGCAGCAAGTCCTGCGATCGAGCTGCCCGCACCGCGCGACACCGCCGCCGCGAGGATCCTCCGCTTCGTGGCGAAGGCGCCGGTGCACCTGTTCCTCGTCGCGCTCGGCGCGCTCTGGCTCGTGCCGACGATCGGCCTCTTCGTGACGTCGATCCTGCCGGCGTCCGCGCTCGCGAACAGCGGCTGGTGGCAGATCTTCTCGCATCCGAGCCTCGCGACCTGGTCGAACTACGACGCGCTCTTCCACAACTCGGGCCTGCTCTCGTCGCTGAAGACGACGGCGTACATCGCCGTCGGCAACACGCTGCTCGTCGTGATCATCGGCTCGCTCGCCGGCTACGCCTTCGCCTGGCTCGACTTCCCCGGCCGCGACTGGATCTTCATCGGCGTGATCGCGCTGCTCGTGGTGCCGCTGCAGATGGCGCTGATCCCGATGTTCAAGCTCTACGACACCTTCGGCATCTTCGACACGGTGATCAGCATCATCCTCTTCCACACCGCGTTCGGCTTGCCGTTCGCCATCTTCCTGTTGCGCAACTTCTTCGTCGGGCTGCCGAAAGACATCCTCGAATCCGCGCGCATCGACGGCGCGAGCGAGATGGTCATCTTCCTGCGGCTGATCCTGCCGCTCGGGCTGCCCGCGATCGCCTCGCTCGCGATCTTCCAGTTCCTCTGGACGTGGAACGACCTGATCGTCGCGCTGACGTTCGGCCAGACCGTGCAGCCGATCACCGTCTGGATCTTCGGGCAGCTGCGCGAGTTCGGGACGTCGATCGACGTGATCGCGCCGGCGTCGTTCATCTCGCTCGTCGTGCCGCTCTGCGTCTTCTTCGCGTTCCAGCGCTACTTCGTCCAGGGGCTGCTGGCCGGCTCGGTCAAGTGATGCCCGGCCGCGCCGCGATCGTGGGCGGCGGGCTCTGCGGGTTCGTCGCGTACCTGACGCTCCGCCGCGCGGGCATCGACGACGTGACCGTCTTCGCGGCCCCGTGGGCGGCCGGAGGCCGCCCAGATCCAGGGCCGGGCGCGGGCTCGGCCGCCGGCGCTTCCAGCCACGCGGATCCGGCCGCGTCGTTCCGCCGCCGCGCCGCCGCGATCCGGCAGACGCACATGCGCTCCGAGAGCGACGGGCACTGCCTGCCGACCTCGTTCCCGGGGCTCGCGGTGCGGGACGCCCGGACGCGACGCTCGCTGCGGCCGCTCGTGGAGAGCGTCGCCGACCGCTACCACCCGACCGTCGAGACGTTCCTCGAGCAGGTCGAGGAGCAGCGGCGCGCGTCGGGCTGGGCGCCCGTGGCGGCGCGGATCCGCACGATCCGCCCCGTGGAGGGGGGCTTCGAGCTCGCGTGGCTGGAAGCGCCGGCGGATGTACCGCCGGCGCCCGGCCGGGAGGGCCGCCGCCTCCGGCGGCAGGGGCACGGCACCTTCGCGCACGTGCTCGTCGCCACCGGCCACCCGGGGCTGTTCGTGCCGGAGGAGCTGCGCGACGACGCGCGCGTCGTGCACGCCTACGAGCCGCACGACTACCCGGCGAGCGTCTGCGTCGTCGGCGCCGGCCTCGCCGCGGCGACCGAGTGGCGGAATGCGCGCGCGGCCGGCTCGAGCGTCGCCTCGGTCCGGCGCCGGGAGCCGCTGAGGCGGCCGCTGAACGTCCCGCGCCCCTACCTCTCCCGGCGCGGGCTCGCGCGCTTCCACCGGCTCGCCGACGACGAGCGGGCGGCGGCGCTGCGCGAGCTGCTGGCGCCGTCGATCCCGCCCGGCCGGGAGTGGGACCCGCCCGAAGCCGAGCCGCACGTCAACGGCGCCGACCAGGTCGTCTGCGCGACCGGCTTCCTGCGCGGGATCGAGCACGACCCGCTGCTCTCCCGCCTCGCCGCCGAGCACGACCTGCACGTCGTCGACGGCCGGCTCGTGCTCGCGCCGGACGCGACGGTGCCCGCGCTGACCGACGGGGCGCGCTCGCTCGCGCTCGCCGGGGTCGCCGCGCAGTGGGCCTATCCGGCCGCCGACACCCTGATGGGCGCGCGCTGGGTCGCGCACGCCTTCGCGAGGCGATGTCGTACACGCTGACCGGCCGGCTCGAGTCGCGGCTCGCCGCGCTCGTCGTGCCCGTGCTCGCCGCGGCGGCGGCGTCGGCGGCGCTCGCCGAGTGGTGGCCGCTCGAGCTCGCGGGCCTGATGGCGGCGGCCGGGCTCGCGCTCGACCTCCTCTACCACCGGCCGCTCGCCTACCAGCCCGGCTGGGCGGCGGTGCCGCTCGGGCTGCTCGAGCTCGCCGCGACGATGCTGCTCGTGCGCCGGCTCGGCGTCGCGGCGCCGCTCGGCTGGGCGCTCCTCTTCTTCGGGCTCGCGTGGCTCTGGTCGCAGCTGCTCGCGCACGCGCTGCTGCCGCTCTGGCGGATGTCGTGGGGCGAGGACGGCGGCGAGCTGGGGTGGCGGGTCGCGGGCGTCGCCGTCGTCGCGCTCGCGCTGCCCTTCGCCGCCGCCGGCGGCGTCTACCGGCACAACCTGCCGCCGCTCGTGCGCCTGTCGGCCGGCGTGCACCAGGGGCCGCTCGTGATCGACCGCCGCGAGCGGCTCGTCGGCGCGCCGGGCGCGGTCGTGCGCGGCGGCATCGTCGTCCGCCACCGGGACGTCACCGTCAGCCACGTGCGGGTCGAGGGCGGCACGTACGGGATCGAGGTGCTCGGCGTCCGCAACGTCACGCTCGACCACGTCGACGTCGCCGGCGTCGAGCTCGACGGCATCCACGCGCGCCACTCGTCGGTCCACGTCCGCCACTGCGCGATCGACCTGCGCGGCTCGCCCGAGGCGCAGGGGATCGACATCTCGTACGGCCTGAACCAGGGCATGAGCGACGTCGAGCGCTGCACGGTCGTCGGCGGCCGCGACGGGATCGTCGTGCACGGCTCGATGGCGATGTTCGCGCACAACCGGGTCGAGGCGACGCGGATGACGGGGATCTCGATGGTCGAGATGTCGATGGGCGAGGTGGCGCACAACACCGTCTCGGGCGCCCGCGGGATCGGCATCCTCTGCGGCGACCGCTCGATGTGCGAGATCGCGCACAACCGCGTCGACGGGACCGTCCGCGACGACGCCGGCGGCAACCGGATGCGCGCCGGCATCGGCGTCGAGGTCGAGTTCTGGTCGGAGGCGGAGCTGCACCGCAACGCGCTGACCGAGAACCCGCAGCACCTCGGCGTGTTCCTGAACGGAACGGTCGACTGGAGGTAGCCCCGCCGTCGCCCGAGTTCCGGCTCGTCGCCCGCCACGAGCAGGGCCCGCTGCTCGGGCTGCCGTGGACGCTGCCGCTCGAGCAGTGGCCGGCGGAGCTGCTCGTCGACGTCGAGCGCGGGATCGGCCGCCACGTCGTGCGCTTCGTCCGGGCCGGCCGCGGCCTGCTGGCGCTGAAGGAGCTGCCGCAGCCGCTCGCGTGGCGCGAGTACCGGCTGCTGACGCTGCTGGAGCGGGAGCAGGTTCCCTCCGTCGAGCTCGTCGGCGTCGTCGTCGACCGCGGCGAGCTGCCGGCGGTGCTCGTCACGCGCTACCTCGAGTTCTCGCTGCCCTACCGGCTCGTCCTCTCGCGCGGGCTGCTGACCGCCCCCGAGGACTCGGTGCGCGCGGCGCTCGCAGAGCTGCTCGTGCGCCTGCACCTGGCCGGCGTCTTCTGGGGCGACTGCTCGCTCTCGAACGCGCTCTTCCGCCGCGACGCGGGCGCGCTCACCGCCTACCTCGTCGACATCGAGACGGGCGAGCTGCACGACACGCTCTCCGACGGCCAGCGCGGGCACGACGTCGCGATCGCCGAGGAGAACATCGTCGGCGAGCTGCACGACCTCGAGGCGGAGCTCGGGCGCCCCGTCGTCGACGACCCGGTCGAGTTCGCCGAGGTCGTGTGCGGCTGCTACACGCAGCTCTGGAACGACCTGACGCGCGACGAGGTCTTCGCGACGCACGAGGGGCACCGGCTCGAGGAGCGGCTGCGGCGGCTGAACGAGCTCGGCTTCGACGTCGACGAGGTCGAGGTCGTGTCGGCGGGCGGCGAGGCGCGGCTGGTGCTGAAGCCGAAGGTCGTCGAGCCGGGCCACCACCGCCGCCGGCTGCTGCGGCTGACCGGCCTCGACGCGCAGGAGAACCAGGCCCGCAGGCTGCTGACCGACATCACCCGCTACGCCACCTGGCTGCGGCGCACCGGCCAGGCGCCGGTCTCCGAGACGGCCGCGGCGGGGCGCTGGCTCGCCGAGGTGTTCGAGCCGGCGATCGCGGCGATCCCCGCCGAGCTGCGCGGCCGCCGCGACGCCGCCGAGCTCTTCCACGAGCTGCTCGAGCATCGCTGGTTCCTGTCGGAGCGGGCCGGCCGCGACGTCGGCATCGCCGCCGCGATCGCGTCCTACGTCGACGACGTGCTGCGGCGGTCGCCCGACGAGCGAGAGATCTCGTAGTCTGAGCGGCCGACTTGCCGAGGGTGGTCTTCATCGGCGCGGGCTCGACCGTGTTCGCGCGCAACCTGACGGGCGACCTGCTCGGCTTCGACGCGCTGCGCGACGCGACCGAGCTCGTGCTGATGGACGTCGACGAGGAGCGGCTGCGGACGTCGGAGGTCGTCGCGCACCGCGTCGCCGCCGCGCTCGGCTCGCGGGCGCAGATCGAGGCGACGACCGACCGCCGCCGCGCCGTCGACGGCGCCGACTACGTCGTGACGATGCTGCAGGTCGGCGGCTACCGCCCCGCGACCGTCACCGACTTCGAGGTGCCGAAGCGGTACGGCCTGCGCCAGACGATCGGCGACACGCTCGGCGTCGGCGGGATCATGCGCGGGCTGCGGACGATCCCGGTGCTGCTCGACCTCTGCCGCGAGCTGGAGGAGCTGGCGCCGGACGCGCTGCTGCTCCAGTACGTCAACCCGATGGTCGCCAACTGCTGGGCGGTCGCCGAGGCGACGTCGATCCGCGCCGTCGGCCTCTGCCATTCGGTGCAGCACACGGCGCGCCAGATCGCGCGCGACGTCGGCGTGCCGGCGGAGGAGCTCGACTACCTCTGCGCAGGCATCAACCACGTCGCCTTCTACATCCGGCTCGAGCACGGCGGCGAGGACGTCTATCCGCGGCTGCGGCAGGTGCTCGACGAGGGCCGCGTGCCCGACTGGAACCGCGTCCGCTACGAGCTCTGCCGCCACTTCGGCTACTTCGTCACCGAGTCGTCGGAGCACTTCGCCGAGTACTCGCCGTGGTTCATCAAGGACGGCCGCGACGACCTGGTCGAGCGCTTCAACGTCCCGCTCGACGAGTACCTGCGCCGCTGCGAGGAGCAGATCGCGGGCTGGCACGAGCTGCGTGCCGAGCTGGAGCGCGGCGACGGGATCGAGGTGCGGCCGAGCGACGAGTACGGGGCCCGGATCGTGAACGCGATCGAGACGGGCGCGCCCTTCCGCTTCAACGGCAACGTCCCGAACGCCGGCCGCCTGCTGAGCGACTTCGCCGAGGAGGCGGTGGTCGAGGTGCCGTGCGTGGCGGACGCGCGCGGGATCACGCCCGAGCCCGTCGGCGCGCTGCCGCCTCAGCTCGCGGGCCTGATCCGCACGAACCTGAACGTGCACGAGCTCGTCGTCCGCGCCGCGCTCGACGGCAGCCGCGAGCACGCCTATCACGCGGCGATGCTCGATCCGCACACCGGCGCCGAGCTCTCGCTCGAGGAGATCCGCCGACTCGTCGACGACCTGCTCGACGCGCACGGCGACCTGATCCCAGAGCTCAGCTAGGGCGCTGCCGCCAGGTCCACGCCGCGCCGGCCGCCGCCAGCACGGCGGAGACGAGCAGCGCGACCGCACCCGCCCGCACGGTCGCGCCGCTGCCGGCGAGCACGCCGGCGGCGAGCGCCTGCACCGCGGCGAAGAAGACGGCCGCCTCGACGACGCCGAGCCGGCGCGGATGGAGCTCCGCCTGCTTCGGCCGCGGCCCCGGCGGCCACCAGACCCAGAGCGAGAGCGAGAGCAGCTTGCCGACGTGCCCGACGACGACGCCGCCGGCCCAGCCGACGAGCAGCAGGACGACGTAGGCGACGACGAGGCGGCCGCCGCCGCCGCCGGCGGCGGCGACGAGCCCTGCGACCGCCGCCTCGGCGAGGCAGACGCCGCCGGCGAGCAGGTGCGCGAGCGGCGCCTCGAGCGGGCCGCGCCGGGCGCGCGCCGTGCGCGCCATGAACAGCACGAAGCGGCCGAGCGCGAGCACGACGGCGACGCCGCCGGCGAAGGTCGGCCAGCGCTCGTGCGCCGCGAGGCCCCCGACGAGCAGCCAGAGCCCGGCGGCGAGCGCGAGCTCGTCCGCCGGCCAGGCGCGCCGCGGCGCCGCCGGCGCGAGCGCGAGCATCGGCGCGAGCGTGCGGCCGACGGTGACGATCAGCAGCGCGATCCAGCCGACGAGCGCGACGTGCAGGTGGATCAGCAGCAGCTCCAGCGACGAGATCCCGTGGCCGAAGAGCACGGCGCCGACGACGAGCGCTGCGACGACGTGCACGCACGAGAGCGCGACGCCGGCGCGGCTCGCGACGAGCATCCGCCCGCGCGGCGCCCTCGCGACGAGCACCCCGAGCTCCGCGAGCACGATCGCGAGGCCCGCCGCCACCGCCGCGGCGCCCGGCCAGACGAGCTCGGGCCGCCAGTGCTCGAGCCCGGCCGCGACGGCGAAGCC
The DNA here is from genome assembly GCA_035708345.1 of Gaiellaceae bacterium. Taxonomy (GTDB): domain Bacteria; phylum Actinomycetota; class Thermoleophilia; order Gaiellales; family Gaiellaceae; genus Palsa-739. The sequence continues at coordinate 3,625 of DASSSR010000016.1, read as the reverse complement.
GCCGAGCAGCAGCACGAGCGCGACCCAGAGCGCCCGCTGCGAGGGCAGGTCGTTGCGCAGCATCACCGGGAGCAGGTGGAACGAGGCGCCGGCGACCGCGAACGGCAACGCGCCGAGCGCGACGAGGTGCACGGCGAGCACGACGTCCGGCGCGAGGAAGATCCCGGCGCCGAGGTCGTCCGCGCCGCCGACGAGCACCGCCGCCGCCGCGATCCACGCCGCGAGCGCCACCGCGAACCACGCCGCCAGCAGACCGCGTGCGACGGGCCCGCCGACCGCTCGCCGGTCGGCCATCGGCAGCGTCTTCACCTCGACCGACGTCACGCCTTCGACGCTAGCGCCAGCGCGAGCAGCGCCGCCGTCGGAAAGGCGAGGCACCACACCGACAGCTCGCGCAGCGTGAACGCGCCCGCGGTCGCGAAGACGACGTACGCGAGCCAGACGCCGAAGAGCAGCCGCAGCCGATGCGGCTTCGTGTCGCGGCCGGACAGCCGCCGCACGGCGGTCATCGTCAGGTTCGTCAGCGTGCCGGAGACGTACGTCGTGCGCACGGTCGTGCCGCCGATCTCGGTCAGCGCCGCGGTCTGCAGCCCGAGCGCGACCGTCGCGAGCGCGGCGAGCACGTAGAAGCCGACGCGCGCGTGGCCCGGTCCCGTCTCGCCGTGGACGACGGTGCTGCCGTAGGCCATGTAGGCGGCGATCAGCGCCGCCTGCACGGCGAAGAGCCGCCGGCGCGCCCGCCGGTCGACGAGCAGCGTCCCGCCCGCGATCCCGCAGACGAAGAAGACGGGGGCGAGCACGAGCGGCAGGGCGTCGCCGAGCCGCCCGTGCGCGAGCGCGACGCCGAGCTTCGAGGCGTTGCCGGTCATGTGCGCCGTGAAGAGATGGTGGAGCGTCAGGTAGCCGACCGCGTCGACGAAGCCGGCGACGGCGGCGAGCAGCAGCGCGATGTTTCGATCGGCGAGCACCGGCAACCAGTAGATCGATGTACGATCTACCGTCCTTACCCCGGACGGGGACGGCGAAGCCGGAGCCGCGGATCATGCTCCAGCCGCTCGCAGCGCCGTCGGTGCTCGGCTACTTCGCGCTCTCGAGCGGGCTGATCGTCTGGGGCAGCTGGTTCGCGGGCGGCTGGGGGACGGAGCGGGATCCGGGCAGCTTCTTCCCGTTCCTGATCCTCTTCGCCGGCGTCGGCCAGCTCGGCGCCGCGCTCTGGAGCTACCGCGCCCGCGCCGCCGTCTCGGCCGCGCTGCACGGCTCCTGGGCGGCGTTCTTCCTCGGCCTGGGGCTGATCTACCTGCTCGCGACGACGCACACGGTCGTCGTCCCCTCGCGCGGGATGGAGTGGCAGTCGCTCGGGCAGTGGTTCATCTACATGGCCGTCGTCACGTGGACGACCGCCTTCGCCGCGCTCGCGCGCAACCCGGAGGGATTCCTCGCCCAGGCCGTGCTGGCGGCCGGCGCGACGATCGCCGCCGCGGCGCTGATCGCCGGCTCGCCGGGCTGGCAGCAGGCGGCCGGCTGGGTCTTCGTCGCCGCAGCGACCTTCTGCTTCCTCGCCGGGGCGGCGACGATGGTCCGGCAGGCTCCCGACCCGCTCGCGTACGGGCGCGGCGACCCGGGCGTGAAGGTCGGGCAATGAGCAGCGTCCGCACAGGGCGGGCGGCGCGGCCGGTTCCCGACGAGGTCGAGCTGGAGGTCCCGCTCGCGCGTGTCTACCTCTCGCCGATCGCGCCGCCCGTCACCCTCGGCCTCTTCGGCTTCTTCGCCTCGACGATGATCGTCTCCACGTGGCTGCTCGGCTGGTGGGGGACGACGAAGGGCTCGCCGCCGACGATGTTCGAGATCGCGGCGATGTTCGGCGGCGTCGCCCAGTTCGCAGCCGGCCTCTGGTCGTTCCGCGCGCGGGACTTCATCGGCTCGGCGCTGCTGACGATGTGGGGCACCTACTGGATGGCGTGGGGCTTCCTGCAGGCGCTCGCGGTCGCGAAGGTGATCGCGATCCCGCCGCTGACGACGCCGCAGCAGGGCTTCGCCGTCTGGTTCATCCCGCTGGCGCTCTTCACGAGCTGGGGCGCGGTCGCGGCCGTGCGCGAGAACGTCCCGCTCTTCGTGGTGCTCGCGACCGTCGGCTCCGGCTCCGCCTTCGTCTGCGCCGGCTTCTGGATGGGGTCGACGACCTGGATCGACGTCGGCGCCTGGCTCTTCGTCTTCGGCGCCTGCTTCGCCTGGTACACGGGCGCGATGGTGCTGCTCGAGTACGCGTGGGGCCGCGTCGTCCTCCCCTTCGGCGTCGTCCCGGGCCTGATGAAGACGCCCGTCGCCGCGAACGTCCCCGGCGCGCGCATCTCCGCCCCGGTGGAGTACGCGCTCGGCCACCCGGGAACCCGACGGACGAGCTGATCCCTCACCCGGAAGGAGTGTTATGAGCCAGACGGTCTCGGACGCGCTGCTCGACCGCCTGATCGACTGGGGCGTCGACACGATCTTCGGCCTGCCGGGCGACGGCATCAACGGCTTCATGGAGGCGCTCCGCAAGCGGCAGGACGAGGTGCGCTTCGTGCACACCAGGCACGAGGAGACGGCGGCGCTCGCCGCGTGCGGCTACGCGAAGTTCACCGGCAAGCTCGGCGTCTGCCTGTCGACGGCGGCGCCGGGCGCGATCCACCTGCTCAACGGCCTCTACGACGCGATGGTCGACCAGGCGCCGGTGCTCGCGATCACGGGCATGACCTACCACGACCTGATCGGGACGAAGTACCTGCAGGACCTGAACCACGACTACCTGTTCACGGACGTCGCCGCCTTCAACCAGCGGCTGATGGGGCCGGCGCACGTGGAGAACATGGCGAACCTCGCCTGCCGCAGCGCGCTCGCGAACCGCACGGTCAGCCACATCTGCATCCCGATCGACTTCCAGGTGATGGAGATCGACGACTCCGACCGCTTCAAGCGGAACGTCCCCGGCCACACGGCGGGGCCGGAGGGCTTCGTCGTGCCGCGGGCGATCCCGCCCCGCGCGCACCTGGAGCGGGCGGCCGAGCTGCTGCGCGGGAAGACGAAGCCGGCGATCCTCGCCGGCGCCGGCGCGCGCGGCGCGGGCGAGGAGCTCGAGCAGCTGGCCGAGAAGCTCGGCGGCGTCATCGTCAAGGCGCTGCTGGGCAAGGACTCGGTCCCGGACGACTCGCCGTACGTCACCGGCGGCACCGGCGTCGTCGGCACGCGCCCGTCGCAGGAGGCGTTCGAGCAGTGCGACGCGCTCGTCATCGTCGGCTCCTCGTTCCCGTACATCGAGTTCCTGCCACAGCCGGGCCAGCCGGTGTGCGTGCAGATCGACGACAAGGCGGAGCGCATCGGGCTGCGCCATCCCGCCGACGTCGGCCTCGTCGGCGACGCGAAGCTGACGCTGCAGGAGCTGCTCCCGCTGCTCGAGCGCAACGACGACCGCTCGTTCCTGGACGGGATGCAGGAGTCGATCCGCGACTGGTGGGCGCTGCTGAAGGAGCGCGGCACCCGCGACGACGTCCCGATGAAGCCGCAGGTGCCGCTCTGGCACCTGCACGAGCTGCTCACCGACGACGCGATCGTGTGCGGCGACTCCGGCACGGTGACGACGTGGGTCGCG
>DASSSR010000015.1:0-43386 GCA_035708345.1 Gaiellaceae bacterium | reverse complement strand
CGACCTCTACCCGTACACGGAGGACGCCGTCGCCGCCGTCCGCCGCTCGGTGCTGCAGTGGCGGTTCATCGACGGGATCGCGGCGAAGATCGACGACGCGGCGCTGCGCGCGGCGCAGCAGGAGAAGGACGCCGTGCGCGCGTACGAGCTCGTCTACGCAGCGCTTGGCGCCTGAGACGAACGTCGTCGTGCTGCGCGGCGGCGAGTGCGCGGCGGCGATCGGCGACGACGAGCTGCGCGACACGTACTCCGTCACGAAGACCGTCGTCTCGACGCTCGTCGGGATCGCGCTCGCACGCGGCGACGTCCGCACGGTCGAGCCGTGGCGGCCGCTGCTGACGATGACCGCCGGCTTCAGCGGCGAGATCGACGACGTGATGGCGCTCGACACCTCGTGGGAGCAGGCGATCCGCGCGTGGCCCCGCCTCCCGGCGGGCACGTTCCGCTACGACAACGGCACGGCGCACCTGCTCGCGTGCGAGCTCGCGCGCGCGCTCCGGACGCCGCTCGACGCATACGCGGCGGAGGTGCTCTTCGCGCCGCTCGGGATCGACCGGTGGCTGTGGCCGCGCGACCCCGAGGGCTACGCCTTCGGCTTCGGGCACCTGCGCCTGCGCACGCGCGACCTCGCGCGGATCGGCGAGGCGTGGCGCGTCGGCGCCCTCGTCGATCCCGCGTACCGCGCGGAGGCGACGCGGGCGTGGACGCCCGGCGGGCCGCCCGAGCACCGTCCGTACGGCTGCCTCTGGTGGATCTCGCCGCGCGGCTTCTTCGGCGCCGGCTACGCCGGGCAGCTGCTCTGGGTCGCCGGCGACGCGGTCGTCGCCGTCAACGCCGGCGAGGCGTACGCGTGCTGATCGGGCTCGACGTCGGCACGACCGGCCTGAAGGGGATCGCGATCGAGGAGGACGGCAGCGTCGTCGCGACCGCAACCGAGGAGTATCCGCTCTCGACGCCGCGGCCGGGCTGGGCGGAGCAGGACCCCGAGCTCTGGTGGCAGGCAGCGCAGCGGGTGCTCGCGCGGCTGCCGGAGGGCCCCGTCGGCCTGAGCGGGCAGATGCACGGGCTCGTCGTCCTCGACGGTCAGGGCGAGGTGCTGCGGCCCGCGATCCTCTGGAACGACCAGCGGACGGCGGCGGAGTGCGCGGAGATCGAGCGCCGCGTCGGGCTGGAGCGGCTGATCGAGCTGACCGGCAACCGGGCGCTGACCGGCTTCACGGCGCCGAAGCTGCTCTGGCTGCGGACGCACGAGCCGGACGTGTACGCGCGCGTCCGGCACGTGCTCCTGCCGAAGGACTACGTGCGCTTCCGGCTGACCGGCGAGCGGACGATCGACTGCGCCGACGCGTCGGGGACGCTGCTCTTCGACGTCGCGCGGCGGCGCTGGTCGGAGGAGGTCTGCGCCGCGCTCGAGCTGCCGACCGCCTGGCTGCCCGAGGTGCACGAGGGGACGGAGGTCGCGACCGCCGGCGACCAGGCGGCGGCGGCGCTCGGCGTCGGCGTCGCCGCGCCCCCGGGCCGCCCCGGGCGGCCCGGTCGCGAGCCGGGCGTCGGCGGCTCGGCCGACGGCGCTTCCTGCCAGCCGCCCGTCTCCGTCGTGCTGGGGACGTCCGGCGTCGTCTTCGCCGTGCTGCCGCGCTACGAGCCGGACCTGCAGGCGCGCGTGCACGTCTTCTGCCACGCGGTGCCGCAGACGTGGCACGCGATGGGCGTGATGCTGAGCGCCGCGGGCTCGCTCGCGTGGCTCGGCGGCGTGCTCGGCGCCGACTTCGCGACGCTCGTCGACGAGGCCGCGGCCTGGCCGGCGGGGACCGAGGGCCTGCTCTTCGCGCCGTACCTCGCCGGCGAGCGCACGCCGCACGCCGACCCGGACGCGCGCGCCGCCTTCGTCGGGCTCTCGCTCCGCCACGACCGCGGCGCCCTGACGCGGGCGGTGCTCGAGGGCGTCGCCTTCGGGCTGCGCGACTCGCTCGAGCTGCTGCGCCCGCTCGGCGTCGAGCCCCAGGCCGGGCGCGTCTCCGGCGGCGGCGCCCGCAGCGGGCTCTGGACGCAGATCGTCGCCTCGGTGCTGCGGCTCCCGCTCGAGCTCACCGAGTCGGAGGAAGGCTCGGCATTCGGCGCCGCCCTGCTCGCCGGCGTCCGCGCAGGCGTCTTCGCCGACGCGGCGGAGGCCGTCGAGCGGTGCGTGCGCGTGCGCGGCCGCGTCGAGCCGGTCTGGGACTACGAGGAGGGGTACGCGCGCTTCAGCGAGCTCTACCCAGCAACCGCTCGACTGTCTCGAGCAGCTGCTCCTTCGTGAACGGCTTGCGCAGGACGGGGAAGCCCGTGCCGGCCGCGAACGAGCCGTCTGCGCCGGTCATCAGCGCGATCCGCAGGCCCGGCTGCAGCTGGCGGAGCCGCGCCGCGACGGCGTCGCCGCTGATCTCCGGGATCAGCACGTCGAGCACGGCGGCGTCGACCGGCTGCTGCTCGACCGTGGAGATCGCCGCGAGCCCCGAGTACGCCGTCACCGCCTCGTAGCCCGCGTCCTCGAGCAGCGCGCGCAGCAGCTCGGCGAACTCGCGGTTGTCGTCGGCGACGAGCACCCGGGCGTTCACGTCTCGAGCAGCTCCCTCATCCGCAGCGCGTTCCTCACCGCGAAGACCTCCCAGTCGTTGTTGAAGTACGCGAACACCTCGCCCTGCTCGCCCCACGCCCGCAGGCGCTCCGCCCATTCGCGCAGCTCCGAGTCGCTGTAGTTCCCGCGCCGCCCACGTGAGCCGTAATGGAAGCGGACGAACGTCCAGTCCGTCGTGAGAACCTGCGCCTGGAACGCCTTCACCTCGGGCCGGTCGCCGATCACGAGCGCCGCGCCGTGCTCGCGCAGCGCCTCGTACGTCTCCTCGACGAACCACGACGGGTGCCGGAACTCGAGCGCGTGCCGCAGCCCGCGCGGGAAGGCGGCGAGCGCGGCGCGGAGGCGGGCGTCGTCGCGCGCGAACGTCGGCGGCAGCTGCCAGAGCAGCGGCCCCAGCTTCTCGGAGCGCAGCAGGGGCTTGATCCGCTCCAGGAAGCGCTCGAGCCCCTGGCCGAGGTCGCGCAGCCGCTTCACGTGCGTCAGGTACCGCGACGCCTTCAACGCGAAGACGAACCCGGGCGGCGCCGTCCGCTCCCAGTTCGCGACCGCGTCGCGGTTCGGCAGGCGGTAGAAGGTCGTGTTCACCTCGACCGTGTCGAAATGGCGCGCGTAGTGCTCGAGCCAGAGCCGTGCCGGCCGGCCGGCGTAGAACTCGTCCTTCCAGCTCGCGTAGTTCCAGCCGGAGCAGCCGATCCGCAGCGTGCGAGAACTGGACGAACGTCCAGGACTGAATCGCGCCCGATCTGTCGAAACAGAGGCCATGAGCCCTGACTATCCGGTGCTCGTCGAGACGACACCGTTGCGCTGCGTCGAGTGCGGGCGCGGCTGGGAGGACGGCAGCGAGCGCTGGCGGCTGAAGGTGCTCTTCGAGGAGCAGCCGCCGGAGGCGGTGCCGTACTGCCCCGAGTGCCACGCGCACGAGTTCGAGCGCTGACGCTCAGTCGTCGACGGGGAAGAACAGCAGCCCGCTCGTCAGCTTCGGATAGAAGAAGGTGCTCTTCTGCGGCATCACGTCGCCGCGGCGGGCGACCTCCCACACGTCCTCGATCCGCGGCGGCCGGAGCAGGAACGCGCCGGCCGCGTCGCCGCGGTCGACCGCCGCCTCCGCCTCCTCGCGCGAGGCCGTGTACGTGACGCCCTCCGGCGCGAGCGCGGCGACGACCTCCGGGTCGAGCCCGTCGCCCGCGAGCAGCTCGTAGCGTCCCTCGCCCCGGTAGAGGACGGGTCCCGGCAGGACATCGTCCGGCGGAGGGATCGGCGTGCCGGCGATCCCGTCGACCGAGCGCGCGAGCCGGTGCGTCGGGAAGATCGTCAGGCCCTCCTGGTCGGTGGGGACGATCACCGCGAGCAGCCACGGCGAGTCGCCGAAGGCGAGCGTCGTCTCGTAGCGGTGGTGGCCGTCGGCGATCAGCAGCTGCGCGTCCCGCAGCTCCTCCGTCAGCGCCTCGCCGAACTCGGGCTCGAGCCGCCAGAGCTTCGCCTCCGCGGCGGCGAGGTCGGGCGCGCCGAGCCCGTCGAGCTCGATCGAGCCGTCCCAGAGCAGGAAGATCGGCTCCAGCTGCGTCCGCGTCGCGCGCAGCAGCCGCAACCTGCCCTCCTTCGGCCCGGCGTGGGTGCGCTCGTGCGGGAGGATCACGCGCTCCTCGTAGGGCTGCGCGCGCAGGGCCGCGACGAAGCCGTGCCGGCTGCGCGCGACCCCGTCCGGGCCGACGTAGTCCTGCCGCAGCCACCAGTACGCCGGCTCCTCCTCCACCAGCACGCCCTCGCCGCGCCAGGCGGCGAGGTCGCGGGCCGCCTGCTCCTCGGAGTCGGGCAGCGTCAGGTGGACGACGTTGTGCGGGTCGCGCGCGAGCAGCTCGGCGCGCTGCTCGTCCGAGACGACGTCGTAGGGGGGCGCGACGAGCGGCTCCAGGTCGGCCGCGGCGTAGCGGAGGGCGCGGAAGGGACGGACGTCGGCCATGTCGCGGGCGAAGCCTAGACTCAGCCTCCATGACGCAGGTGGCGCAGCTGGAGGAGAACCGCACCGTCGAGGGCGTCTACGCGGTCGCGCGCAAGGAGCGGCTGCGGACGAAGGGCGGGTCGCCGTACCTCGCGCTCGAGCTCGTCGACGCGAGCGGCCGGATCCAGGCGCGGGTCTGGAACGACGTCGAGCTGCTCGACCGGCGCTTCGCGGAGGGCGACGCGGTGCGGGTGCTCGGCCGCGTCGAGCGCTTTCGCAACAGCCTGCAACTTGCGGTGAACGCGCTCGAGCCGGCGTCGGGCGTCGACCCGGCGACGCTCGCGCCCGCGCTGCGCCGCGACGCGGACGAGCTGGAGGGCTTCCTCGAGTTCCTCGTCGCGGAGATCCACGACGACGGGCTGCGCGGGCTCGTCGCGCGGGCGCTGCAGGGGGCGCCGCTGCGCACGTACCCGGCGACGCCGGACGGCCACCACTCCTACGCCGGCGGGCTGCTCGAGCACACCGTCGGCGTCGCGACGCTCTGCCGGGAGACGGCGCAGCTGCATCCGCGGCTGCGCGCCGACCTGCTGCTCGCGGCGGCGCTCGTCCACGACGTCGGCCGCACGCAGGAGCTGGGCCCGCCGCCGCTCTTCGCGCCGACGGAGGACGGGCGGCTGCTCGGCCACGTACACCTCGCGCTGCGCACGCTCGAGTCGCTCGACGCGCCGGCGGAGCTGCTGCACGCGGTTGCCTGCCACCACGACGCACGCGCCGCGCGCACCGCCGAGGCGGCCGTCCTGTACCACGCGAACCAGCTCGACGCGGTCGCCGCGACGAGGCCGATACCCGCTTGACCGCCGTCGCGCTCGCGCTCTGCGCGAGCCTCGCCTGGGGCGTCGCCGACTTCGGCGCGGGCGTGGGCGCCCGCAGGCTGCCCGCGTTCGTCGTCGCCGCGGGGATGCAGATCGCCGGGCTCGCCGTCGCCGCGATCGTGCTCGCGGTGCTGCGCGAGCCGGTGCCGCGGGCGGGCGAGGTCGGCTGGGCGATCTTCGCCGGGCTCGCCGGCGTGCTCGGCCTCTCGGCGTTCTACCGCGCGCTCGCGGTCGGGACGATGGGCATCGTCGGGCCGATCTCGTCGCTGTCGGCGCTCGTGCCGCTCACGTACGGGCTGGCCCGCGGCGAGCGGCCCTCGACGCTGCACCTGGCCGGCGTCGCGCTCGCGATCTCCGGCGGTATCGGCGCCTCGCTCGAGCCGGTGCCGGATTCCGCACGCCGGCGGATCGGCGCCGGCGTCGGCCTGGCGCTGCTCGCCGCCCTCGGCTTCGGCGGCTCGCTGGTCGGGCTGAGCAACGCGGCGCCGGGCGGGATCGGCTGGGCGACGTTCGTGATGCGCGCGGCGGCGGCGCCGACGCTGCTCGTGCTCGCGCTCTCCGTCGGCGGGCGGCGGCCCGGAGGCAGGCTGCTGCCGCTGCTCGTCGCCGTCGGGATCTTCGACACCGGCGCGAACCTCCTCTACTCCGCGGCGACGACGCGCGGCCTGCTCAGCGTCGTCTCGGTGCTCGCGTCGCTGTACCCGATCGTGATCGTCGTGCTGGCGCGCGTCTTCCTGCACGAGCGCGTCGCGTCGCCCCAGCTCGCAGGCGTCGGCGTCGCGCTCGCCGGCGTCGCGATGATCAGCGCCTGAGCCCCGTCTCCTCGAGGTCGAGCTGCCGCTCGATCCGGCGCGCCGCCGCGTACGAGAGCTCGCCGTCGCGCTCGAGCCGCTGCAGCTCCGCGCGCTCGGCCGCGAGCAGCTCGCGGCGCAGGTCGATGTGCTCGTGGCGGTCGGAAGCGTCGCCCGAGAGCCGCTCGAGGCGGCGCTCGTACAGCCGCCGGGTCTCGTGGTCGCCGACGCCGAGGTCGTCGAGCCGCGCGAGCGCGGCGCGGAGGATCGCCGCCCGCGCCTCCTGCTCGGCGCGGTCCGAACCCTCGCCCGCGAAGCCGAGCCGTTCGAGCAGCCACGGCAGCGGCAGCGCGAGCAGGGCGAGCCCGGCGAGGATCGTCGTGAAGGTGAGGTAGAGCACCTCGGCCCGCTGCGCCACCGCCGCCGGGATCGAGAGCGCGGCCGCGAGCGAGAGCGCGCCGCGCATCCCGCTCCAGCCGAGCACGAATCGGTCGCGCCGCGGCGCCACCTCGCGCCAGAGCCGGAAGAGGTGCGGGACGGTGAACATCCACGCGAGCCGCACGACCGTCAGCACCACGAAGATCACCACCGCGTCGCGGAACAGCGCCCAGCCGCTCATCTGCCCGAGCCCGTTCAGGACCGGCCGGAGCTGCGTCCCGAGCAGGACGAACAGCACCGACGTGAGGGTGAACTCGAGCGCGTCCCAGAAGGCGACCGACTGCAGCCGCACCTCCGGCCGGAAGATCCCGCCCGACCGCCAGCCGAGGTAGACGCCGCAGGCGACGGTGGCGAGGATCCCGGACAGGTGAATCCGCTCGGCGGGGATGTACGCGACGTACGGCGTCAGCACCGAGAGCGGGATCTCGATCTCCGCGTCGTGCACGCGCACGCGCACCCGCTCGACGAGCCACGCGACCGCGATCCCGAACGCGATCCCGCCTGCGGAGACCTCGACGAACTTCAGCAGCCCGTCGCCGATCGAGAAGCTGCCGTGGCGGACGGCGGTGAGCGCGATCGAGAAGGCGACGAGGCCGACGCCGTCGTTGACGAGGCTCTCGCCCTCGAGGATCGTCTGCAGCCGCTCCGGCGCGGCCGTCTGCCGGATCACCGTCGTCGCGCTGACCGGGTCGGTCGGCCCGAGCACGGCGCCGAGCAGGAACGCGCCGCCGGCGCCGAGCGCCGGGACGAGCGCCCAGCCGACGAAGCCCACCGTCAGCAGCGTCGCCGCCGTCAGCCCGAGCGCGAGCAGGAGGATCGACGCCCAGTTCGCCCGCGCCTCGCGCGGCGAGACGACGAACGCGGCCGCGTAGAGGAGCGGCGGCAGGAAGCCGTAGAAGACGACGTCCGGCGGCAGCCGGATCTCGTTGACGCCGGGGACGAACGAGACGCCGAGCCCGGCGAGCACGAGGAAGACCGGGGCCGGGACGCGCGAGCGCTTCGCCACCCAGGCGCTGCCGACGACGACGACCGCGAGCGCGACCGCGACGAGCAGCGGCCGCTGGACCGCGGCTACGAGCACGGCAGTTCCGCCACGCGCCGCTCGATCGCGGCGCGCAGCTCGCGCACCTCTTCCAGGCAGAGGCCGACCGGCTCCGCCAGCCCCCACGCGTCGACGTCGACCACGAGGTCGGCCCAGGCGACGTCGTCCGGCGTCACCTGCCGCGGCCGCCGGCCGGAGGTGTCGACGCCGATCTCCTCGAGCGCCTCGATCACCGCCTCGTGCACCTCTGCCGCCGGCCGCGACCCGGCCGAGCGCGCCTCGCCGCCGCGCAGCTCGTAGAGCGCCTGCGCGAGCTGCGAGCGGCCTGCGTTCGCGACGCAGACGAAGAGGACGCGGGTCATCCCCCGAGAGTTTGGCGAAGCTGCTGCACCGCGTCCGGCACCAACCGGTAGTACGCCCACGTGCCACGCCGCGTCGAGGCGACGAGGCCGGCGTCGCGGAGCACCTTCAGGTGGTGCGAGACGGTCGGCTGCGAGAGGTCGAAGGCGGCGTTCAGGTCGCAGACGCAGCACTCGCCCTGCGCGAGCCGGTTGACGATCGCGACGCGCGTCGGGTCGGCGAGCGCCCGGAAGCGCGCGGCGAGCGCGCCGGCCTGGCGCGGTCCGATCGGCTTCGTGGCCGGGCCGCAGCAGAGGACGGGAAGCCTGGTCTGCATCGACATCGCTCAATATAGTTCATATCGACGTCCATCGATGAAAGGAGGACCGATGAGCGACTGTTGCGACGGCGGCGGCTGCTGCGAGGGCGGCGACTGCTGCTAGACGTTGAAGCGGATGTTCAGGACGTCGCCGTCCTGGACCTCGTACGTCTTGCCTTCCAACCGTTGTCTGCCGGCTCGCGCGACCTCGGCGTGCGAGCCGGCGGCGACGAGGTCGTCCCAGCGCACGACCTCGCAGCGGATGAAGCCGCGCGCGATGTCGGAGTGGATCGTCGCGGCCGCGTCGAGCGCGGTCTGGCCGCGGCGGAGCGTCCACGCGCGCGTCTCCTTCTCGCCGGCCGTGAAGAACGTGATCAGGTCGAGCGTCTCCGCCAGCCGCCGCACGACCTCGCCGAGCGCGGACTCGCCCCCGCCCCGGAACTCGGCCGCCTCCTCCTCCGGCAGCTCCGCGAGCTCCGCCTCGAGCTTCAGGTCGACGCCGCCGCCTCCGTTCTCGATCGCGATCACGGGCTTCGTCGTCAGCGGCTCGAGCTCGGGCGGCAGCTCCTCCTCCCAGTCGGCGAGCGTGTGGCCGGCGTCGAGGTGGGCGAGCAGCCGCTCCAGCTGCTCCGCCTCGCGGCGCAGCTTCGCGTCGCCGGACTTCGCCTGCTTCGCGACCCGCTCGAGCCGCCGCTCGACGTGGTCGCGGTCGGCGACGAGCAGCTCGAGCTTCAGCGTCTCGAGGTCGTCGGCGGGCACGCGCGTGCCGGAGAAGCCGTCGAGGACGACGAGCAGCGCGTCCACCTGGCGCAGGTTGCCGAGCAGCGCCGGGCCGGCGGCGCCGAAGGCGCCGCGGTCTTCCGGCCGGGCGGCGGCGGATCTGCCGCCGCCGCTTCCAGCCCGCGTTCCGCGCACCTCGACGACGCGGATCGCCGCGGGGGTCACCTTGCGCGCGTGCACGACGTCGGCGAGCTGCTGCAGCCGCGGGTCGGGGATCGCGGCCATGCCGACCTCGCCGGTCGCGCGCGTCCCGGTCAGCGCTTCGAACAGGAGCGACTTGCCCGCGCTCTGCAGGCCGACGATGCCGACTTCGAGTGCCACGGTTTCCAGGCTAGTCGGCGCGGCAACGCCTCGTTCCGTGCGCCGGCCGCTCGAGGGCAGCTACTGGACGACCTTCGCGATCGTGATGATCGCGCTCTGCCCGAACATCGTGCTGACGACGGCGTGGACGCTCGTGACGAAGCCGATCGGCCACTCGCTCGCGCTCGGGCCGACCGGGCTCGAGGTGACGGAGGGGCTGTCGAACGCGGGCTACGCGCTCGGCGCGCTGATCGGGGGCGACCTGACGCAGCGCTTCAGGCAGCGGCCGCTGCACCTCGGCTTCCAGTCGCTCTTCGCGCTCGCGTGCGTCCTGTCGGTCGTCGCGACGAGCTGGCCGCTGTTCGCCGTCGGCCGCGTGCTGCAGGGGCTCGCGACCGGCTTCCTGCTCGTGATCGCGATCCCGCCGCTCGTCCAGCGGTTCGAGGCGCGGCGGCTGCCGATCACCGCAGCCGGCGTCAACGTCGGCTTCTTCGGCGCGGTGTGCGCCGGCCCGCTCGTCGGCGCCGTCGCCTCGCTGAACCTGCACGACTGGCGCTACCTGTTCGGCGCGCTCGCCGTGGTCGGGCTCCTCGGCGTCGCGCTCGGCCTGGTCTCGCTGCCGGCTGCGGAGCCGCCGAACCGCGAGCTCCGGCCGGACTGGCCGGCGTTCGGCCTCGCCGCCTGCGCGACGATCGCGCCGTTCGTCGGCGCCTCGCTGCTGGCCTCGCCTGCGCGCGGCTACGCCGATCCGCTGTTCTGGGCGCCGCTCGCCGCCGGCGTGCTCGCGCTCGCGGCGCTGTTCGTCGTCGAGTACCGGCGCGAGGACCCGCTGACGCCGGTGCACGAGCTCGCGAAGGCGCTGCCGCTGATCGGGATCCTCGTCGCGACGCTCGCCGGCGCCGTCTTCGTCACCGCCGTGCAGCTGATGATCGCGTACGCGACCGGCGTGCAGCACGCCTCGGCCCTCTGGACGGGAGTGCACACGTGGCCGCAGGTCGTGACGCTGCTCGCGGCCGCGGCGGCGTTCTACGTCCTGCTGCGCACGCGCTGGCTCGCGCCCTTCGTGCTGGTCGGCTTCGTCGTCCTCACCGTCGGCGTCGGGCTGCTGCTGCAGCTCGGGCACGCCTCGACGCGGACGGTGATGCTCGCCGCGACGGCGCTCTTCGGCTTCGGCGCCGGCGCGACCGTGTCGCCGTCGCTGTGGCTGGCCGGCTTCTCCGTCGGCCCGAAGCTCGTCGGCCGCGTCTTCGCGCTCGTCGAGCTGATCCGCGCCGAGGGCGACTACATCATGGCGCCGATCCTGCGGAAGGTGTCGATCACGTCGGCCGGCGCCGCCGGCGCCGCGCACGGGATCCGGCACGCGCTCTCGATCACGCTCGTGATCTCGGTCGCGTCGATCGTCGTCTGCGTCGCGATCTGGGTCGTCGGCCGCCGCCGCTTCGAGCGGCCCGACCTCGAGCGCTACATCGAGGACGGCGAGCCCGCGCTCTGAGCTCCGCGAGCGCCCGCTTCCCCGCCGGGCTCAGCCGTCGCTCTTCTGCGCGATCTGCTTCTGCAGCGAGGCGAGCGCCCGGTGCTGGAGCGACTTGATCGCGCCCTCGGTCTTGCCGAGGATCTTCGCGACGTCGGCGTTCGGGAAGTTGAAGACGAACTTCAGCGTCAGGACCTGCTGCTGCTCGGGCGAGAGGTTCTCGATCAGCTCCAGCATCGACTGCCTGCCGATCGACTGCATCGCCGCGAGCTCCGCCGACGGCTCCTCCGAGCCGGGGACCTCCGGCACCTCCTCCTCCGGCTGCCAGCGGCGCCGCGCGCGGAAGTGGTCCATCGCGAGGTTGTGCGCGATCCGGAACAGCCACGCGGAGAACGGCGCCGACTGCCAGCGGAAGCGGCCGATCGACTCGAGCATCTTCAGGAACGTCTGCGTCGTCAGGTCCTCGGCGTCGTGCCGGTTGCCGACGCTCATGTGCAGGTAGCTGTAGATGCGGTCGAAGTGGATCAGGTACAGCTCTTCGAGCGCCGCGCGGTCGCCCTGCTGCGCGCGGTCGACGAGCTTCCGCACGTGCTCCATCGAGTCGCGCTGCTTCTCGGTCGCCTCCGAGCTCATCGCCGAGTCGTCTTCCCCGTCAGCCCGCGGCGAACCCGACGCGGCTCGCACGATTGAAGCGCCGGAAATAGGAGACGCGGGGGACGACGACGTGGTAGCGGCCGTCCTCGAGCTCCAGGATCACGACCCTCGGCCCGTCCTCGTGCAGCGCCCGTTCCAGCTGGTCGGCGGAGGACGGGTCGACGAAGCCGCCGATCACCTGCCCGCCCTCGAATCCGATCTCCACCCGCACGCGTTCGTCAGCCACCAGACACCACCTCCGAGAGGACGCCGTGAACCGATTCCGGATGCACGAACGCGACCTGCAGCCCGAACATGCCCCGCCGCGGCGCCGTGTCGATCAGCTCGACGCCCGCCCCCGCGAGCTCGGCGAGCGCGGACTCGACGTCGTCGACCTCGTAGGCGACGTGGTGCATGCCCGGCCCCCGCTTGGCGAGGAAGCGGCCGACCGGCGTGTCCTCGCCGAGCGCGGCGAGCAGCTCGACGCGGCTCTCGCCGAGCCGCAGCGACGCAGCCTCGACGCCCTGGTCCTCGACCCGCTCCCGGTGCTCGACGCGGCCGCCGAACAGCCGCTCGTACGTCGCGACGGCGGCGTCGAGATCCTCGACCGCGACGCCGACGTGGTGAATGGCCCGTGCGTCCACCGGGGCGATGCTACCGCCGTGTGTGCAATCCTCGCCCCGATGGCCCGCCGTCTCGCCGCGGCCGTGCTCCTCGTCCTCGCGCTCGCAGGCTGCGGGGGCAGCTCGACGAACGGCGAGGCGAAGAAGCCGGCGGCGCAGGTCGTCGCGGACGCGCAGAAGGCGGCCGGGTCGGCGCGGATCGTCCACGTCGTCGGCACCGGGATCGACAACGGCCGGCCGCTGAAGCTCGACCTCTGGCTCGAGAACGGGCGCGGCAAGGGCCATCTCGAGGAGTCCGGCGCCGGCTTCGACGTCGTCCGCGTCGGCGACGCGATGTACGTCAAGGGCAGCAGCGCCTTCCTGAAGCGCTTCGCCGGCGGCGCCGCGGCGGCGCTCCTGCACGACCGCTGGCTGAAGTCGTCGGCGACGAAGGGGCCGCTGGCGGCGCTCGCGCCGCTGACGGACAAGCGGCAGTTCGTGCGCGCGGCGCTCGGCCAGCACGGGAAGCTCGAGAACAAGGGGCTCGTCGACCGCGGCGGCACGAAGGTGGTGCAGATCGCCGACACGACGCAGGGCGGCTCGCTCTTCGTCGCCGCCGAGGGGACCCCGTACCCGGTCGCGCTCGCGGGCGGCCGCGCGCAGGGCAGCGTCACCTTCTCCGGCTGGGACGCGGGCGAGCAGATCGCGGCGCCGAAGAGCGCGCTCGACCTCTCGAAGCTGACCGGGCGCTAGCTGCTCGGCTTCGCCGCGACGACCTGCGGCACGCCGACCGTCTCGGACGCCCGCCGCTCGTGCGGCACGTCGGAGAGGAGCGCCAGCACCTCGTCGCGGACGAGCGTCTCCTTCTCCAGCAGCGCGGCCGCCAGCCGGTCGAGCGCCGGCCGGTGGTGCTTGAGCAGGCGGAGCGCCTCGTCGTAGGCGCCGTCGGTGAGCCGCGCCTGCTCGGAGTCGCGCAGCCGCTTCGTCTCCTCGGAGAGCGCGTAGTTGTCGGCGCGCATCGTGCGCGAGCTGACGCTCTCCGCCATGCCCCACTCGAAGACCATCGCGCGCGCGATCTCGGTCACCTTCTCGAGGTCGTTCGCGGCGCCGTTCGTGACGCGGCCGAACACGACCTCCTCGGCGGCGCGGCCGGCGAGCGCGACGACCATCCGGTCGACGAGCTCCTCCTTCGTGTGCAGGTAGCGGTCCTCCTCGGGCGTGTAGAACGCGTAGCCGAGCGCCTCGCCGCGGGAGATGATCGTCACCTTCTGCAGCTCCATCGAGGAGCCCATCAGGTGCGCCATCAGCGCGTGCCCGCCCTCGTGGAACGCGAGGATGCGCCGCTCCTTCTCGGTCAGGACCTTCTTCTGCTGCAGGCCGGCGACGACCCGCTCGAGCGCGTTGTCGAAGTCGCGCTGCTCGATGTGCTGGTCGCCGCGGCGGCCGGCGAAGATCGCCGCCTCGTTGCAGATGTTGGCGAGCTCGGCGCCGGTGAGGCCGCTCGTCTGCTTGGCGATCGCCGAGAGGTCGACGTCCGCGCCGAGCGGCTTGTCGCGCGCGTGCACGGCGAGGATCGCCTCGCGGCCCTTCAGGTCGGGCGGCGGCACGAGCATCTGGCGGTCGAAGCGGCCGGGGCGCAGCAGCGCCTGGTCGAGATCCTGGATGCGGTTCGACGCGCCCATGACGACCACCTGGCCGGCTCCCTCGAAGCCGTCGAGCTCGACCAGCAGCTGGTTGAGCGTCTGATCCTGCTCGCGGTTGAAGCCGTGGCCGGTGCGCTGCGCGCCGACGGCGTCGAGCTCGTCGATGAAGACGATCGCGGGCGCGTTCTTGCGCGCCTCGGCGAACAGCTTGCGGATGCGGGCGGCGCCGAGGCCCGCGAACATCTCGACGAACGAGGACGCGGAGGCGCTGAAGAAGTTCGCGCCGGACTCGTGGGCGACGGCCTTCGCCAGCAGCGTCTTCCCCGTCCCCGGCGGGCCGTAGAGGAGCATCCCCTTCGGCGTCTTCGCGCCGAGCCGTTCGAAGCGCTTCGGCTCGCGCAGGAACTCGACGACCTCCATCAGCTCCGAGCGCACCTCCTCGACGCCGGCGACGTCGTCCCAGGAGACGCTCGACTTCGACTTCGAGCTCTGATGCTGAGGCCGGACGCGCGGCATCATCCCGACCGTCTTCCAGAGCAGCCACGCGGTCAGGACGAGGATGGCGAAGAACGCCAACGGCAGCCACGTGGTCGCGAAATCGGCTGCCGAATGAAAGAAGTCCCCCACCATCTCGTGACCTCATCGGCAGCGTACGACAGATCCCTTAGCCGAGTGAGCCCGCGACCTCGGCGGCGGTGGCGAAGCGGACGCCGCCCTCGCGCCACGCGGCGGTGCAGGCCCTCGTGCGGGCCTCGTCGAGGCCCCGGGAGGCGTCCTCGACGAAGACGACCCGGCGGCCCCGGCGGAGGAAGCCGCGGATCGCGGCGTCGTCGCAGACGTCGGTGGCGACGCCGAAGACGACGATCTCCTCCGGGTCGAGCGCCTCGAGCACCGCCTCGGTGTTCGGGTTCGTGAAGACGTCGAAGTTCTTCTTCAGGAGCAGCAGCTCCCGCCGGCCGCGGATCAGCTCCGGCACGAGCCCGGGCGGGAAGGGGACGAGCGGCAACGGCAGCGGGTCGGCCTGCTTCGTCGCCTCGATCTTCTCGGCGCCGCGCGTCCCGCGCAGGCAGTGCGGCGGATAGGTGTTGGAGAAGTCGGGCTCGTCCGAGATCTCCGGGTCGGTCAGCTCGTGGTCGTCCGCCGAGGCGACGTGGACGACGCCCGCCGCGCGCGCAGCACCGACGAGCCGCGCCATCGCGGGGACGACGTCGGTCGCGCCCGGGACGGCGAGCTTGCCGTCGGCCTCGACGAAGTCGACCTGCGTGTCCACGTCCCAGAGGATCCTCCCCGCCACGGCGTCATTGTCGCGCAGCGGGCGCAGCGGCCGCGCGCAGGCGGGCGGCGAGCGTCAGGCTGCCCTTCCGCTCGGCGAGCGGGAGCACGCGTGCGGCCAGCTGCTCGGCCTCGCCGCCGAGCCCGGCGGCGCACAGCACCTCCGCGGCCGTCACCGCCGCGCTCAGTCGGTGGTCGACCGCGTCCGACGCGTCGGCGACGTCGACCGACTGCCGCGCGAGCGGCGCGGCCGCCTCGTGGTCGCCGCGCCGGCCGGCGAGGAGCGCGCGGACGCCGAGGGCCAGGTAGACGCTCACGTAGTCGTCGGGGGAGGTGAGCGTCTCGGCCTCGTGGAGCACCGCCGCCGCCTCGTCCGGCCGACCGAGCCGGACGAGCGCCTCCGCCAGCAGCATGCCCGCGGTGGAGCGGAAGCCCGCCTCGCCGAGCGCGCCGAGCCGGTCCCAGCCGATCCGGGCGGCCCGCTCCATCGCGCCCCAGTCCTCGGCCGTCCGCTCGAGGTCGGCATCGACCATCCAGTGCGCCGCCTCGAGCATGTGCTGCCCGAGGTCGACGAGGCGGCGGTGCGACTCCGCGAGCAGCTCCCGGGCCTCTGCGAAGTCCCCGCGCGCCCAGGCGCACCGTGACAGCCCGCCGAAGATGCGTCCCGCGGTGCGCGGACCGAACCGCTGCTCCTCGAGGCGCTCGCGCAGGAACCGCTCGACCTCCTCCCAGGGCGTGTCCGACCAGGTCATCGCGGTCACGTAGGACTCGGCGGCGAGTCCCTCGACGACGCCGTCGCCGCTGCGGCGCGCGTACCCGTACGCGAGCGCCGCGGCTTCACGGCCGGCGACGTTGTGCCCGGCGTAGTAGAGGATCTGCGCCCGGGCGAGGTGCACGTCGGCGAGAGCGACGTCGTCGGTGCTCTCGCCGAGCTCCACCAGCGCGCGTTCGACCTCGGCGTAGCTCTCCTCGAAGGGCACCGACATGCCGTGGGCCCGCACGCGCGCCGTCTGCGCGCGCGCGCGGGCGGCGACGGCGCCGTCCGCCCGGGCGACGATCTCGCCGTACGCCGCGAGGCTCTCCTCGAGAAAGCCGCTCTCGTAGGCCGCCTTGCCGAGGACGAGCAGCGCGTCGAGCCGATCCTGATCCTCGACGGCCAGGAGCGCGACCGCGCGCGTGCCGAGGCTCCGCGCGGCGTTCGCGTCGCCGCGCGCGTCGGCGCGCCGTGCGGCCGCGGCGAGCCGTCTGCCGGCGCGCCGGCGGTGCCCGTTCTCGGCGCGCCCGAGCTCTTCGGCGTAGCGCACCGCCTGCTCCAGGTGGTAGCCGACGATCTCGTCCAGCTCGACGAGGTGGGCCCCGTGCTCCTCGAGCCACGTCGCGAAGCGGGCGTGGAGCTCGATCCGCGTCGCCTTCGGCAGCGCGTCGTACGCCGCGTCGCGGATCAGCAGGTGGCGGAAGCGGTACGCGTCGTCGGCGGGAAGCGCGGGCTGGTCGGGCCGGACGAGCTCCTTCCGCACGAGCGAGACGAGCCGCGTGTCGACGTGCGGCTCCTCCGGCGAGAGGGCCACGACCGCGTTGCGGTGGAAGACCTGGCCCTCGACCGCGCCCCGCTCGAGCACCGCGCGCTCCGCGGCGGGCAGGCTGTCGAGGCGCGCCGTCAGCAGCGCGTGGATCGTCGGCGGCACCTCCACGCCGCCCCCGGAGGCGCGCGCGAGCTCGACCATCTCCTCGACGAAGAGCGGGTTGCCGTCGGCCGCCTCCCGGATGCGCGCCACGAGCTCGTCGCCGGCGTCGCCGAAGAGCGCGCGCACGAGCGTCTCCGTCTCCTCGCGCGGCAGCGGCTCCAGCAGCACGGAGGTCGCGTTCAGCTTCCCGCCGGCCCAGCCGGGACGCAGGTCGAGCAGCTCCGGCCGGGCCATGCAGAGCAGGAGGATCGGAGCGCCGCGGGAGAGGTCGGCGACGTGCTCGATCAGGTCGAGGAACGCCGGCTCGCCCCACTGGATGTCGTCGAACACGACGACGAGCGGGACGTCGAGCGAGGCGTGCTCGAACGTCTTTCGCACCGCCCATGCGATCTCGGGCGGCGTCGTGGCGACGTCGCTCTCGCCGAGCAGCGCCGCGACCGGCACCCGCACCGCCGGGTCGTCGGGAGAGCCGCCGAGCTCCTTGAGCACGGACACGACGGGCCAGTAGGTGATGCCCTCGCCGTAGGAGAGGCAGCGGCCGTACACGACCCGCGCTCCTCCGAGCCCGCGCAGGAACTCGGCGACGAGCCGGGACTTGCCGATGCCCGCCGTGCCGAGCACGGTGAAGAGATGGCAGGCGCGCTCGCGGACGGAGCGCTCGTACGCCCGGGCGAGCAGCTCGAGCTCACCGGCCCGGCCGATCATCGGCGCGGCGTCGCGGCGACCCGGCTCGCGCGCGATCGAGCGGATCCGGTACGCCGTCAGCGGCAGCGACTTGCCCTTGACCTCGAGCGGCGGCAGCAGCTCCGCGTCGACCGCCTCGCGCACGAGCGCGTACGTCGCGTGGCCGACGAGCACCTCGCCACGCGCCGCCGCCTGCTCCAGCCGGGCGGCGACGTTGACGGCGTCACCGGTCGCGAGCGTGTCCTGGCCGCCCGTGACGACCTCGCCGGTGTTGACGCCGATCCGGACGTCGACCTCCACGGCGTCGCGCAGCTCCACCGCCGCGCGAACGGCCCGGAGCGCGTCGTCCTCGTGCGCGACCGGCACGCCGAAGACGGCCATGACGGCGTCGCCGATGAACTTCTCGACCGTGCCGCCGTGCCGCTCGATCGCCGTCCGCGCCACCTCGAAGTAGCGCGACATGATCCCGCGCAGCGCCTCGGGGTCGACCCGCTCCCCGAGCGCGGTCGAGCCGCTGACGTCGCAGAAGAGGACGGTCACGGTCTTGCGCTGCTCGCGCGGCGCCGGCGCGGCGAGCGCGGCTCCGCACTCGCCGCAGAACTTCGAGGCCTCGGGATTCTCGGTGCCGCAGCGCGCGCAGACGGCCACGTCCCAAGGCTAGAGCGGCGTGCCGATCCGCACAAGCGGCGGGTGGAGCTCGGGCCCGGTCAGCAGCTCCCGTAGCCGTACTCGGTCACGTGCGCGCAGAAGTCGGCGTAGTCGGCGGTGAAGTAGTGCCGGACGGTGTCCGGGATCCGCACGTAGTAGAGGTCGTCGGTCGTCGCCGGCCGCGCCGCCGCCCGCAGCGACGGCAGGCCGGGGTTGGAGATCGGCGTCGGCGGCAGGCCCGTGTGCAGGCGGGTGTTGTACGGCGAGTCGGTGGCGAGCTGCGCCTTCGTCAGCGGTCGCGTGCCCGGGATGCCGAGCCCGTAGCGCAGCGTCGCGTCGATCCCGAGCGGGATCGCCTGCGCAAGCCGGTTGTAGATCACCGCCGCGACGAGCGGGCGCTCCGACGCGACCGCGGCCTCGCGCTCGACCATCGACGCGACGGTCAGCACCTCGTACGGGTTCGCGTCCGCGGTGATCGGCCCGACGCGCTTCCACTCCTTCGCGAACTCGCGCAGCTGCAGCCCGACCAGCGCGGCGGCGGTGTCGGCCGGACCGAACCGGTAGAGCGACGGGAAGAGGAAGCCCTCGAGGCTGCGCTCGTGCAGGTACGGACGGAACGCCGCCGGAGCCGGCGTCTTCGCG
The DNA here is from genome assembly GCA_035708345.1 of Gaiellaceae bacterium. GTDB lineage: Bacteria > Actinomycetota > Thermoleophilia > Gaiellales > Gaiellaceae > Palsa-739. Next base: position 24,669 of record DASSSR010000015.1, on the reverse strand, counting down.
AGCGCCGCCGCGTACGCCTTCGCGGTCAGCCTCGGCGTCACGTGGCGGGTGCGGATCGCGATCCGGCGGACGGCGGCGACGCGGTCGACCATCTGCCGCGAGGAGAACCCCTCCGGAAAGGAGATGCCGAGCAGCGCCGGCTTCGGCGGCGCGGCGGCCGCGGCCGACGCACCGGTCGCGAGCAGCACGAGCAGGACGCCGAGCCGCCTCACTCCACGGGCTCCAGCCGGTCGTTGGGCCGGTAGTGCCGCCCGACCTTGCCGGCCGGCCGCCCGTCCGCGACGACGATGTCGGCGGTGAAGTCGTTCGAGCCGCGGATCAGCGACGAGCCGACGCCGTATGCGTCCACGGGGACCCCGGCGCGCTCGAACTGCTCGATCTTGTCGACCGTGAAGCCGCCCGAGACGACGATGCGCACGTCCGCGGCTCCGTGGGCGTCGAGCGCGTGGCGCACCTTCCACACGAGCCGCTCGTTGACGCCTGTCGGCTTGAAGTCGCCGAGCTCGTCGAGCAGCGAACGGTCGACGAGCGACTCCGAGGTGTCGAGGCGCACGCCCCAGAGGCGGTCGCCGAGGGCGTCCGCGACGGCGAGCGCCGTCCGCACGGAGTCGTTCTCGAAGTCGACGAGCACGGTGACGTTCATCTCCGGCGGCGCCCACTCCGCGAACTTGACCGCCGCGGTGACGGTGTCGCCGCCGTACGCCGCGATCAGCGCGTGCGGCACCGTGCCGATCCCGCGTCCGCCCCACCACGACGCCTGCTCGTCGCTCGTGACGCCGATCTCCGCGCCCATGACCTGCCCGGCGACGTGCGCCGCGTAGCCGTCGCCGGCCTGCACGCGGTGGTGGTCGTGCCGCGCCGGCATGAAGATCACCGGCTTCCCGTTCGCAGCCTGCAGGACGTGGACGACGTTCGTCGTCACGAGCGTGCGCCGCGCGAGCGTGCCGAGGTACGCCGTCTCGAGGTGCGCGAACTGCGTGTAGTCGCCCTCGATGTGCATCACCGGCTCGTACGGCTCGATCCGGTCGCCGTCGTGGAGCGCGCGGATGGCGAGCCCGTCGAAGCCGTCGCTGCAGAGCTTCAGGATCGCGATCGCCTCGTCCATGCCGCCGAGCCACGCGTGCCGCTTCTGGAAGACCTGCATGACGACGTGCGGATGGCGGCCGTCCTGCAGGAGCGTGTCGCGCGTGTGGTTGAAGTACGCGTCGCTGTACCAGCCGGCTCGCATCTTCTCGACCGGCAGGTCGAACAGCTGCGGGTCGAGCCTCGTCCTACGCGTCGTCTGCGCCATGCTCGAGCGCGAGACACGCCGAGAGGGCCGCCTCCGCGACCTCCAGCTGCTCGTCGGTCGGCTCTGCGGTCGACAGGCGGTGCTGCAGCTCGTGACCCGGCTTCGACAGCGCCTGCGCGACGACGTTGTCGGGATGGCGGGTCATCCAGCCGAAGATCTCCGTCGAGGCGGCGAGCGCCCCGACCTGCGCCGCCGCGCGGGCGGGCCGGCGCACGCGCTCGGGCGTGAGGCCGGCGAGCACGTTGCCGACGGCGCTCGTCGCGAGCATCGGCCCTATCAGGTGGCCGCCGCAGCGCTCGTGCTCCTTCGTCGCGCCCTCGCCGTGCTCGTAGCGGCCGATCGAGATGTGCTCGGCGCCGTGGTAGCTCGCCAGCTCCCCGCCGCGCAGCGCGAGCACCGCGGGGGCGAGCGAGAGCAGCCCGGCGATCAGCTCCTGGGCCGCCGGCCGCAGCCCCTCGCTCTCGCGGACGCCACGGACGGCGACCGCGGCGCCGGCCATCGCGGCGACCGTGCGGCCGTTCTGCATCGGCAGCTTCGCGGCGGGGAGCGCCCGCTTCACCTGCGGCAGCAGCGCCATCGCCTCGAGCAGGCGGGCGGGGCCGCGCAGGAACGGGCTCTGCACGCGCGCGGCGACGAAGCGCTTCCTCCGCGAGGCGACGGCGACCGTGCCGTCGTCCTTGCGGATCGCGCACGCCCACGCGGTCGGCCCGTGCACGAGCACGCCGTTCGCCAGCGCCATGCCGCCGAGGCGGAGCTTCTCGGTCATGCCCGCCCTACGCTCGCCCGGCCGCCGCTCATGGCTCTCCAGCGTACCGCCGGAGCGCCTGCTGCAACCTCGCTGCCGCCGGGCCGCGCGCGAAGCGCGCGCCGCCGACCGAGACGACCGGCATCACCTCTCGGACCGAGGAGGTGAGGAAGACCTCGTCCGCGGCGAGCAGCCGCTCCAGCTCGAAGACGCCCTCCTCCACCTCTTCGCCCTGCAGCAGCACGGCGCGGGTGACGCCGGCGAGGATCGGCAGCTCGAGCGTGGGCGTGCAGAGGCGGTCGCCCTCGCGGAACCAGACGTTCGCCGTCGGCGCCTCGAGCACGACCCCGTCGGGCGAGACGAGCAGCGCGTCGTCGCAGCCCCGGGCGAGCGCCGCCGCCTGGGCCGCCATGTTCGCGGCGCAGCTCGTCGACTTCGCGCCCGCGACGGCGGTCGCCGGCCACTCCTGCACCGCGAGCCGCAGGCCGCGCGCCCGCAGCTCCTCGAGGTCGGGCGGCAGCGCGGAGACGAGCGCGAGGCCGGTGTCGGGCGTCCAGAGGAAGCGGAGGACGCAGTCGGGCTCGCCGGCCGCGGCGAGCGCCTCGTGGGCGAGCGACTGCAGCTCGCCGAGCGGCGGCGGCGGCAGCTGCAGCCGGGCGGCGGACGCCGTCAGCCGGTCGAAGTGCGGATGGAGAGCGAAGGACCGTCCGTCGTAGACGCGCAGCGTCTCGAAGACGGCGCGGCCGCGCAGCACGCCCTCGTCGTCGGCGCGCAGCACCGGCTCGTCGGGGGGCACGGCGCCGCGGCCGAGCTGCGCTAGGCCGAGCAGCATGCCAGCAGCGGTCGCGCCTTCACCCAGCTCTCCTCGATCTCCGCCGCCGGGACGGAGTCCCAGACGACGCCGCCGCCGACCCAGAGGTGGAGCTCGCCCGCGGCGACCGCGAAGGTGCGGATCGTCAGCGCCAGGTCGAGGTCGCCGTTGCCGTAGACCCGGCCGAGCGCGCCCATCGAGGCGCCGCGGCCGACCGGCTCGAGCGCGGCGATCAGCTCGAGCGCGGCGAGCTTCGGGCAGCCGGTGACCGAGCCGCCGGGCAGCACCGCCCGCAGCAGCTCCGTCAGCGTCACGTCCTCGCGCAGCCGGGCCTCGACCGTCGCCACGAGATGGGTGACGCCGGCCAGCTGCCGCTCGGCGAGCAGCTCCGGCCAGCGGACGCTGCCGGGCACGGCGACGCGGGCGAGGTCGTTCCGCTCGAGGTCGACGATCATCACGTGCTCGGCCGCGTCCTTCGCCCCGTCGACGTGGACGCCGGCGGGCCGCGTGCCCTTGATCGGCATCGTCCGCACGACCCGGCCGCGCTTCTGCAGCAGCAGCTCGGGCGAGGCGGAGACGACGGCCCAGCCGTCGCCCTCGAGCACTGCCGGCTCGAGCGGCCGCAGCGGCGCGAGCGCCTGCGCGAGCCCGGCCGGGTCGCCTGCGAACGGCGCCCGCAGGTGCTGGACGAGGTTGACCTGGTAGACGTCGCCCTCGAAGATCGCCGCGCGCACGGCCTCGACGGCGCGCGCGTACTCGTGCGGCTGCCAGGTCGCCGTCCAGTCGCCGACCGCGTACGGGCCCGCCTCGACACGGGGATGCTCGAGCGTGTACGCGACCGGCGGGAGCCGGCACGGCTCGGGCGCCGACGGCGCCGTCGCGCCGTACGAGACGAACACGCGCGCGGCGTCGAACGGCTGCTCGGCGGCCAGCGCGGGCTCGAGCTCGTCGAGCGAGCTCAGCTCAACAGCGTGCGCGCGGCGTGTCGCAGCCATGTCAGGCCGAGCTCGAGGTCGTCGACCGGGATCCGCTCGTCCGCGGAGTGCACGAGCGTCGCCATCAGCTCGGGCGGCATCCGCACGGGGAAGAAGCCGTAGGCGACGGTGCCGAACGCCTCGCGCAGCCAGTGGCTGTCGGTGAAGCCGGCGGTGCAGATCGGCACGGCCTGCGAGCCGGGCTCGGCCCCGGCGGCGAACGACTCGACCGCGCGCCAGAGCGGCGTGTCGAGCGCGGAGCGCGTGCCGCCCTGCGCCTCCGTGAACTCGAGCTCGTACGCGACGTCGTCGCCGAGCACCTCGCGGATCGTCGGCTCGACGGCGTCGGGCGTCGTCCCCGGCAGCAGGCGGCAGTCGACGACCACCTCGCAGAGCGCCGGGATCACGTTCCGCTTCCGCGAGGCGGAGATCATCGTCGGCGAGAACGTCGGCGCGAGCAGCGGCTCGACGAGCTCGGCGGCAAGCGGCGGCAGCGAGTCGAGGTCTCGGCCGAGCACGCGCAGGAACGCCGCCACCTCCTGCTGCACCTCCTGCGGCGGCGCGTAGGCGGCGATCCGCTCGACCAGCCGCGCCGCCTTGACGAGCGCGTTGTCGGCGATCCCCGGCATCGACGCGTGGCCGGAACGGCCGCGCACGCGGATCCGGAACGGCGCCGACACCTTCTCCGCGGTCGAGCAGACCCAGTAGGTGCGGCCGTCGAGCTCGAGCCGGTCGCCGCCGCCCTCGTTGATCGCGTAGTCGCAGCGGACCGCGTCCGGGTGCGCCTCGCAAAGCCACTCGAGCCCGAAGCCGTCGCCGACCTCCTCGTCGGCGGTCGCGGCGAAGATCAGGTCGCCGGTCGGCCGGAAGCCCTCGCGGGCGAGCGAGGCGATCGCGACGGCGTTCGCCGCCACCTGGCTCTTCATATCGAGGGCGCCGCGGCCCCAGATCTCCCCGTCCCGCACCTCGCCCGAGAACGGCGGCACCGACCACTCCGCCGGGTCCGCGAGCACGACGTCCGTGTGCCCGAGCAGCAGCAGCGACGGCCCGTCGCCGCTGCCGCGGATCCGGGCGACGACGTTCGCCCGCTCCGGCGTCCGGGCGTACAGCTCGCACTCGAGCCCGTTCGCCTCCAGGTAGTCGCGCAGGAGCTCCGCGGCGGCGGTCTCGTTCCCCGGCGGGTTCGTGGTGTCGAGCCGGATCAGCCTGGAGAGGAGATCCGTGGCCTCGTCCCGCATGGAGCCGAGCATACTGGCGGCATGTCCGACCTCTTCTCGGATGCCGCCGCGCAACGGGCCGGGTCGGTGGCGCCGCTCGCGCAGCGGCTGCGCCCGCGGACGCTGGACGAGTTCGTCGGCCAGCGGCAGGTGCTGGCGGAGGGCTCGGCGCTGCGCCGCGCGATCGCCGAGGACCGCGTCCGCTCGTCGATCTTCTACGGGCCGCCCGGGACCGGCAAGACGACGCTCGCGCGCATCGTCGCCGCGTCCACGGGCGCCGCGTTCGAGGAGCTTTCGGCGGTGTCGGCGACGGTGAAGGACGTGCGCGAGGCGATCGCGCGCGCACGTGAGCGGCTGGGCACGAGCGGAACACGGACGATCCTCTTCCTCGACGAGATCCACCGCTTCAACAAGGCGCAGCAGGACGCGCTCCTGCCTGCGGTCGAGGAGGGGCTGATCACGCTGATCGGCGCCACGACCGAGAACCCGTACTACGAGGTCAACTCCGCGTTGATGTCGCGGATGCAGCTGTACGAGCTGGAGCCGCTCTCGGAGGACGACCTGCGCGCGATCGTCGAGCGCGGCGCCGCCGAGCTCGGCGCGGAGCTCACCGACGCCGCGCGCGAGCTCGTGATCGTCCGCTCGGGCGGCGACGCGCGCTCGGCGCTGAACGTCCTTGAGCTCGCGGCGGAGACGGCCGGCGGCGACGTGACCGAGCAGCACGTCGAGGACGCGGCGCGCAAGCGGCCGATCGTCTACGACAAGGCGTCGGACGCGCACTACGACTACATCTCCGCCTTCATCAAGTCGATCCGCGGCAGCGACCCGGACGCCGCCGTGTACTACCTCGCGGCGATGCTCGAGGGGGGCGAGGACGCCCGCTACATCGCGCGGCGGCTGATCGTGCACGCGAGCGAGGACATCGGCAACGCGGATCCGCGCGCCCTGCTCGTCGCGGTCGCCGCCGCGCAGGCGGTCGAGCACGTCGGGCTGCCGGAGGCGCGGCTGAACCTCGCACAGGCGACGGTCTACCTCGCGCGCGCGCCGAAGTCGAACGCGTCGTACGTCGCGCTGCGCGAGGCGACGGAGGACGTGCGCGAGCACGGCAACGCGGAGCCGCCGGACGCGCTCAAGGACGGCTCGTGGTACGGCCGCCGCCTCGGGCACGGCAAGGGCTACGTCTACCCGCACGACGACCCGCGCGGGTTCGAGGTCGACTACCTCCCGGACGTCCTCAAGGGCCGGACGTACTACCGGCCCTCGGGGAACGGGGAGGAGACGGACTAGGGACTCGGCTGCTTCGGCTCGGACGGCGGCTCGTGCGGGTCGTCGCCGCCGTCGTCGGGGCTGAGCGACTCCTCCCACTCCGGCGACTCCTCGCCGGAGACGGCCCAGTTGCCCTGCTCGTCGTCGTCTTCGCGCATAGGCGCCGCGTTCCACTCAGCCGTCGGCGGTAATCACCCCGAAGGCGCCCGCGTGCTCGGCGTCCGGGCCGGCGGCGAAGTAGAGGCTCGTCGTCGGCCCCGCCGCGGCGCCGTTGCCGAAGGCGATCGCCCAGAGCCCGTCGATCGCGAGGATCGAGCCGTCGCCGCGCCGCAGCTGGCCCTTGTAGACCCATTTGCCGTTGCGCTGCGCGTAGGCGCTGATGCGGCCGTCGCCGAAGTTCGAGACGAGCAGGTCGCCGGCGAAGACGCCGAAGCCCTGCGGAGCCGTGGCGAGGCCCCACGGCGCGTTCGGCGGCGCATGCTTGCCGCCCCGCCTGACGACGCGGGCGACGAGCGCGCCGTCGGGCGTGTACTCGTCGACGACGCCCTGACCCGGCCTGTCGAGCTCGTCCTGGGCCTTCGCGTCCTGCGGCGCGTAGGTGACGAAGACGTTGCCGCCGAGCGCCTGGATCCCGAACGGCGCGTAGCCCTTCGGGAGCTGCGTGTCGGCGAAGCCGCCGCTCGTCTGCACCTGCGTGTACGACGAGTCGAAGACGTCGACCTTCGCGTTGTGGAAGTCGGTCGCGTACAGGCGCCCGTTCAGGAGCGTCAGCCCCTTGAAGACGGCGCCCTGCGGCGCGAGGTCGGCGCGGACGGCGGCGGCGGTGCCGCTCTTCCACCCCAGCACCTGCCCGCCCTCGGTGGCGAAGAGGAAGCGGTCGCCGGCGAAGGCGGCCGTGTCGCCGTTGAAGACGGTCCCGGTCGGGCCGCCGGGCACGGAGACGGTCAGCGGCACCTTCGCCCCCGACCCCTGGTAGAGCGTCGACCTGTCGGTCCCGTTGTCGGAGACCCACCACGGCGTGGTCGGGCCCGCGCTCAGGCCCCAGCCGTTCACGAGCGACGCATCGGACTGGGTCGTCACGAGCGTCTGCGGCGTGTAGGAGTTCGTCGCGGCGGCGAGCGCGGCCGCGACTGCGAATGCGGCGATCATGCATCGGCTACGCCGCCTCCGGCCGGCCGGTTTGTAGGCTCGTGCTGCGATGCGGCTGCACGTGTTCGAGTGGGGAGACCCGGCGGCGGCGCCGGTCGTCTGCCTGCACGGGGTCACGGCGCACGGCGAGCGCTTCCGGCAGCTCGCGGAGGAGCGCTGGGCCGCGCGCTTCCACGTGCTCGCTCCCGACCTGCGCGGGCACGGCCGCTCGACGTGGGAGCCGCCGTGGACGTTCGCGCAGCACGTCGACGACCTCGTCGACACCTTCGGCGGGCTCGGGCGGTGCGACTGGGTCGGGCACTCGTTCGGCGGCCGGCTCGTGCTCGAGCTGGCGGCGCGGCGGCCCGAGCTCGTGCGGCGGGCGGTGCTGCTCGACCCGGCGATCCACGTCCTCCCGCACGTGGCGGAGTGGGCCGCCGACAACGAGCGCGCCGAGCCGGTCTGGGACTCGGTCGAGGCGTACGTCGACGGGCGCGAGGACGCGGGCGGCGTCGACCGCGACCGCGCGATCGCGGACACGGCGCTGCAGGTGGACACGCTCCCGGACGGCCGCGTCCGCCGCCGCACCTCGCAGGCGGCGGTCGTCTCGATCTACGGCGAGCTCGCCTCCGAGCCGCCGCCCCCGCCGGCCGCGCCGACGCTGCTCCTCTACGCCCCCGGCTACGGGCTCGTGCGCGAGGAGCACGTCGCGCAGTACGAGCACGTCGTCGCCGTGCCCGGGATGCACATGGTCATGTGGGCGGCGTTCGACGAGACGGCGGACGCGGTGGAGCGCTTCCTGCTAGAGGATCCGCGCGCCGAGCGCTGACGCGACGAGCTCGACCGCGAGCCTGCCGGTGGCGTTCTCGCGGTCGAGGATCGGGTTCACCTCGACGACGTCGAGCGAGTCGGCGCAGTCGCACTCGGCGACGATCTCCATCGCGAGGTGCGCCTCGCGGTAGCTGAGGCCGCCCCGCACCGGCGTGCCGACGCCCGGCGCGTGGTCGGGGTCGACGACGTCCATGTCGAGCGAGACGTGCAGGAAGCCGGCGCCGCCGGCGTGCTCGAGCGCCTCGCGCATGCACGACTCGATCCCGAGCCGGTCGACCTCGCTCATCGTGAAGACCTTCGCGTCCAGCTCCTGCAGCAGCTCGCGCTCGCCCGCGTCGAGCGAGCGGACGCCGACGAGGGCGAGCTTGCCCGGGGCGATCGCCGGCAGCCGCCAGCCGTCGTGCGCGAAGGCGCCGCCGCCGCGGCCGAGCGCGGCAGCGAGCACCATCCCGTGCACGTTCCCGCTCGGCGAGGTCTCGGGCGTGTTCAGGTCGCCGTGCGCGTCCACCCACACGGTGCCGCCGGGGCCGCGGACGGCCGCCATGCCGACGAGCGTCCCCAGCGCGACCGAGTGGTCGCCGCCGAGCACGAGCGGCAGCGAGCCGGCGCGGGCGGCGCGCTCGACGAGCCGGGCGACGGCGTCGCAGTGCTCGAGGATCTGCGGCAGGTAGCGGGCCCGCTCGTCCAGCTCGTCGTGCTCCTCCGCCACCGGGGCGGGCACGTTGCCGAGGTCGTCCACCCGGATGCCGAGCTTGTCGCGCAGCTGCTCCGCGAGCTCCGCGTAGCGAATCGCCGAGGGGCCCATGTCGACGCCGCGGCGGCCCTGGCCGAGATCGAGCGGCGCGCCGACCACGGCGACGTGTTGCACGCTCACGGGCGCAAGGCTAACGTCCGCCCGGCATGACCCAGGTGAAGGTGCTGCTCGCGGACGACGACGCCCGCTACCTCCGATCGCTGCGGCCCCTGATCGAGCACCAGCCGGAGCTGACCGTCGTCGCGGAGGCGGCGAACGGCCTCGACGCGATCGAGCTCGCGGACGAGCTGCACCCGGACGCGGTCGTGATCGACCTGCACATGCCGCTCGTCGACGGCGTCACCGCGGTGGCGCGCCTGCGCAAGGACCACCCGAGCCTCTGCCTGATCGCGCTCACCGGCGACCCGGACACGCAGCTGCACGACGCGGTGCGCGAGGCGGGCGCGGACGCCGTGCTGCAGAAGGGCGAGCTCGTGGACACGCTCGTGGAGCGGCTCTCCGCGGTGAAGGCCTCGTCGCATCCGGCTACCATGCGCGGGCCAGCGGCGAGGTAGCTCAGCTGGTAGAGCACTCGGCTGAAAACCGGGGTGTCGCCGGTTCGAGTCCGGCCCTCGCCATCGTCTCTTCCGGCCGCTCGAGGTCCGTCAGGCGGACGCAGTAGGTTCAGCCCTCAGCGTCCACACGACCCACGGGAGGGACACGCCCCGATGAGCACCATTGCCGCGACGTTCCGGGAGAGCTACCTGGAGCGCCGGTTCCGCTTTGCGGCGCACGGAACCACGCTCGCGCGCGACACCATGGCCGGCGCCACGACGTTCGTCGTGATGTCGTACATCATCTTCGTCAACCCGGCGATCCTCAGCTTCGCGGGCCAGAAGGGGCTGGAGTCGAAGGGCCTGCCGTTCGCGGCCGTCCTCACCTCGACCTGCCTCGTGGCCGGGGTGATGTCGATCCTCATGGGCCTCGTCACGAACCGGGCCTACGCGATCGCCCCGGGGATGGGCCTCAACGCGGTCGTCGCGTACGGCCTCGTCGTCGGCGCCGGCCTCTCGTGGCCGGAGGCGATGGGCCTCGTCGTCCTCGAGGGCGTCGCCGTGACGCTGCTCGTGGTCAGCGGGATCCGCGAGGCGATCATGCGGGCGATCCCGCTCGAGCTGAAGAAGGCGATCGCGATCGGCATCGGCCTCTTCATCGCCTTCATCGGCCTCTACAACTCCGGGATCGTCGTCGCGGGCGCCGGCACGCCGGTCACGCTCGCGAACTTCACGACGTGGCCGCTGTTCGTGACCGTCTTCGGGCTCGTCTTCACGATGGCGCTGCGCGCGATCCGCTTCCGCGGCGACCTGCTCGTCGGCATCGTCGGCACGACCGTGGTCGCGACGGTGATCAACGCGCTCACGACCCACCACGCGGCGTTCGGCACGGCGACGGCGACGTGGCCCGGCTGGCACCACCTCTACCAGCGGCCCGACTTCTCCCTGCTCGGGAGCATCAGCTTCCACTCGTTCTCGGGCACGAGCATCGGGATCATCTCCTCGCTGACGTGGGTCTTCGCCCTCTTCCTCTCGGACTTCTTCGACATGATGGGGACGATCGTCGGCGTCGGGAAGCAGGCCGGCTACCTGAACGAGCAGGGCGAGCTGCCGGAGATCCGCAAGCCGCTGCTCGTCGACGCGCTCTCGGCGATGGCCGGCGGGGCCGCGTCCTCCTCCTCGGCGACGACGTACATCGAGTCGGGCAGCGGCGTCGCCGCCGGCGGTCGGACGGGCTGGGTCGCCGTCACGGCCGGGCTGCTCTTCTTCCCCTTCATGTTCATCGCGCCGCTGATCGGGATGGTCCCGGCGCAGGCGACGGCGCCCGCGCTCGTGATCGTCGGCTGGCTGATGATCTCGACGCTGACGGAGGCCGAGGGCGAGGCCGAGGGCGGCACCGCCCGCTCGAAGCTCGCCGGCATCGACTTCCACGACCTGGCGATCGGGCTCGCCGCGGCGCTGACGATCATGGTGATGCCGTTCACGTACTCGATCACGAACGGGATCGGCTTCGGCTTCGTCGCCTACACGGTGATCTGCGCGTCCCGCCGCGAGTGGAAGCGGATCCACCCGTTCATGTGGGTCGCGACCGCGGCGTTCACGCTGTACTTCCTCGTCCCGCTGCTGCAGCAGAAGGGCGTCCTCTAGGCACGGTCGCAGTAGAGCCCCGAGTGCGCCTTGCGGTGTGCTCGGGGCTCTCAGACGTCCGGACCGGTGCGACCGTGTCGCGAACTGCCTGTTGCGCGGGACTGTAGCTCAGGGCGCGTCGACGCGCAGCGTCAACTCGCCGCCCTCGTCGAGACCGAGCAGCTGCGCCGCAGAGCCCCTGGAGACGGCGATCGCGACGTTCCGGTAGCTGTCCTCGTAGAGGATCAGGTCGCCGTCGCGGGCGTCCGCGAAGGTGCGGGCGGCCGTCGCGTAGAAGCGGTTGCCGCGGGCGTCGACCTCGACCGTCGTCCCCGGGACGATCGCGGCCCGCTCGAGGTCGTCGCGGCTCAGGTTGAGCGCCGCGTTCCCGAAGCGGTCGATCGCGAGCACCGCGGCGCGGATGCGGGAGCCGTCGACCTGCGGCGCCGGCCGCTCGACGCGGACGAGCTCGTCCGGGTCGATCGGCGGCCCGAGCTCGCCGAGCGGGACGCCGAGGGCCAGGTGCGCCGCCGCGGGCGAGAAGAGGTCGCGCCCGTGGAAGGTGCGCGAGACGCTCTCGAGCGCGTAGCGCGGGTTCGCGAGCTCGTGCGCCTCGACGACGCCGCCGAACCGCTCCGCCGCCGGCAGCAGCAGCCCGTTGTCGGGCCCGACGTGCAGCCGTCCGGAGGCGTCCTGCAGCGCGAGCGCCCGGCGCTGCCCGCCGACGCCCGGATCGACGACGGCGAGGTGCACGCCCTCCGGCATGTACGGGAGCGTGTTCGCGAGCATGAGCGCGCCCTGCAGCACGCGGCCCGGCTTGATCCCGTGCGTGATGTCGAGCACGCGCACCTCCGGGGCGATCCGCGCGATCACGCCGTGGCACGTGCCGACGAAGTCGTCCTCGAGCCCGAAGTCGGTCAGGAACGTGATCACCATGCGTCGGCGAGCGAGGCTATCGCGTCGACCAGGCCGTCGAGGTCGTGCTCGCGCGCGACGGCGGCGACGTCGAGGCCCACCGCCCGCGCCTCCGCCTCCGTCTGCGGCCCGATCGCGACGACGGGCAGCCGCGCGCCGGTCGCGGCGAGCGCCCGGGCCGCCGAGCCGGACGCCAGCACCGCGACGTCGCCGGCCGGCGGCTCGGGACGCAGCTCGACCGTCCGGTAGAGCGGGACGAAGTCGGCGTCGAGGACGTCGCGGCGCGCGAGCTCGGCGGCCGCGAGCAGCGCCCGGCCCGGCGGCAGCTCGGCGCGCAGCCCCTCCTGCGTGTGCACGCGCGGCACGAGGTCGACGCGGAAGCCGAGCGCGCGCAGCTCCGCCGCCGTGCCCGGCCCGACCGCCGCGACGCGCGGCTCTCCGAGCACGCCGCGCCGCGCGAGCTCGCGCGCGCCGTTGCGGCTCGTGACGAGCAGCCAGGCGTAGCCGCGGGCGTCGACGGGCTCGTCGCCGAGCGGCTCGGTGCGGATCAGCTCGCAGAGGACGACGTCGTGGCCGCGCGCCTCGAGGCGCGGCACGAGCTCCTCACGCGTGACGACGACTCGCATCGAGCAGCTCGCGTCCGAGCGCGGCCGGATCCGCTCCGGTCAGGCGCTCCACCCACGATCCGTCCTCGGCGGCGATCAGCCCCGTCAGCGTCGTGCCGTCGTGGTGCGCCGCCACCGGCGCCAGGCAGCCGCCCTCGACCGCCGCGACCACCGCCCGCTCCGCCTCGACGCGCCGGCGCGTCTCCGCGTCGTCGACGCGGGCGACGAGCTCCTCCTCGCCGGCCCGGACCTGCAGGGCGAGCGCGCCCTGCGCCGCCTCCGGCAGCATCGCCGCCGGCTCGAGGCGCCTGCCGATCTCGTCGGCGAGCCCGAGCCGGTCGAGGCCGCAGGCCGCCAGCACGACCGCGTCGAGGCCACGCTCGCCGCGCTTGCGCAGACGGGTGTCGATGTTCCCGCGCAGCGGCTCGATCGAGAGGGTCGGCTCGAGCGCGAGCAGCTGCGCCTTCCGCCGCGCGGAGGCCGTGCCGATCCGCATCCCGGGCCGGATCTCGGCCGCGCCGCAGAGCGCGTCGCGCGGGTCGTCGCGCTCGAGATACGCGCCGACGGCCAGCCCGTGCGGGTCGCTCGAGGTCATGTCCTTGGCCGAGTGGACGGCGACGTCGATCCTCGACTCGAGCAGCGCCTCCTCCAGCTCCTTGACGAAGACGCCGCGCGCGCCGATCTGCCCGAACGGCTTCGTGCGGTCGCGGTCGCCCGCCGTCGTGATCGGGACGAGCGCGATCTCGACGCCCGGCGTCCGCAGCCTCGAGGCCGCGAGCTCCGCCTGCGTGAGCGCGAGCCTACTGCCGCGGCTGCCGACGCGGATCAGCACAGGACGCCCGCCGCCGCCGCACCGGCCTGCCGCACGCCGCCGCGCCCGTGCGCCTCACCCTCACGAAGGCCGTCGGGGCCTGCAGTGGCAGCGGCCGGGCCTTCAGCGCTCGTCCTCGAGACCGAACAGGTGGCGCACCGCGTCAGCATAGATCACCCCGTCTGCCGCGGCGGCCGCCTGTTTCATGCGCACGGTCGGCAGGTGCAGGAGCTTGTTGACGATCTGCGCGGTCAGCGACTCGACCGCGCTGCGCTGGCCCTCGTCGAGCCGGCCGAGCAGCGACTCCGCCTTGCGCAGCTCCGCCTCGCGGATCTCCTCGGCCCGCGCGCGCAGCGAGGCGATCGCCGGGACGACGTCGAGCGACGCGTGCCACTCGTGGAACTTCTCGGCCTCCGCCGCGACGATCGTCTCGGCGCGCTCCGCCTCGCTCCGGCGGCCGGCGAGCGTCTCCGCGACGATCGCCTGCAGGTCGTCGATGTCGTAGAGGAAGCAGCCGTCGAGCTCGTGGATCGCCGGGTCGAGGTCGCGCGGGACGGCGAGGTCGATCAGCAGCAGCTGCCTGCCGCGGCGGGCTCGCTCCACCGTCGCCGCGTCGAGAACGTACCCGGGCGAGCTCGTGGAGGAGACGAGGACGTCCGCGCGGGCGAGCTCGGCCTCGAGCTCGGCGCGGTTGGTGCGGCTGTTCGCGGCGAGTACGATCTCCGCGCCGCGCGTGCGCAGGTTGCGCGCCGCCTGCTCGCCCACCTTGCCGGCGCCGACGAGCAGGATCCGCGAGCCGCCGAGGTCGCCGAACACCTGCTCGGCGAGCGCGGCCGCGGCGGAGGAGACGGACGCGGGCGACTCGCCGATCGCGGTCTGCGCGCGCACCCTGCGGCCCGCGTGCAGGGCCTGCCGGAAGACGCGGTCGAGCAGCGGGCCGGGGGTGCCGTGCTCGTGCGCGAGGCGGACCTGGCCGAGGATCTCCCCCTCGCCCGGGACGAGCGAGTCGAGGCCGGCGGCGACGCGGAAGAGGTGCAGCGCCGCCGCGCGGTCGCGCAGGCGGTACAGCACCGGCTCGACGTCCGCGAGCGCGGCCGCGGCGCGTGCCTCCGCCTCGTCGGCGTCGGTCGCGGCGACGTACAGCTCGGTGCGGTTGCACGTCGAGAGCACGACCGCCTCGCCGAGCTCGACCGCGAGCGCGTGCGCGTCCTCCCGGCCGAGCGCGACCCGCTCCCGCAGCTCGACCGGGGCGTGGTGGTGGGAGGTGCCGACGAGGACGAGGTGCATCACGAGAAGTGGGCCGCGGGGAGCGCGAGCCGGACGACGATCACGAGCAGGAAGCCGGCGAGCGCGACGTAGGCGGCGCGGCGGCCGGCGAGCCCGCGCAGGCGCAGGACGAGGTAGCCCGCCCAGGCGCCCCAGGTGACGAGCGTCGCGACGACGAGCGCGTCGACCGCGTCGTCGCGGACGAGCAGCCGGACGAGCCCGACCGCGATCCCGAGCGTCAGCAGCGGCAGCGACACGGCGACGAGCCGCAGCGTCAGCCGGTCGAGCGCGACGAGCGACGGCACGGGGCGGCAGAGGATCGTCGCCGCGCGCCGCTTCAGCCGGCGCTCCTGCCAGAGGTAGAGCCCCGACAGGCCGGCGGCGAGCGTCAGCCCGGCGAACGCGAGCAGCACGAGCCCGACGTGGACGACGAGGAAGAGGTTGCCGTACCTGCTCTGCGCGCCGACGCCCGTGCCGCCGCCCGCGCGCGCGACGACGAGCAGCGCCGCCGCCAGCGGCATCACGGTCAGGCCGAGCAGCCGGTACGGCCGGCGGCTGCCCCAGAAGAGATACGTCGCGACGACGAGCCACACGAAGAGGTTCAGCGAGCCTGCCCACGTCCCCCACGGGAAGCCGTCCTCGCGCGCGGCCTGCACGCAGAGGAGCGCGGTCTGCGC
Organism: Gaiellaceae bacterium; assembly: GCA_035708345.1. GTDB lineage: Bacteria > Actinomycetota > Thermoleophilia > Gaiellales > Gaiellaceae > Palsa-739. The sequence goes on along the minus strand of DASSSR010000015.1, from coordinate 9,219 downwards.
GAGCCAGCCGAGCCGCACGCCCCAGATCGCCGCCCGGCCGGCCGCGCCCGGCTGGCGCGCCTCGCCGACGTAGCCGAGCACCGCCTCGCCGTAGCAGAGCAGCGCCGGCCAGAAGAGCAGCTCAACCATCCTCGTCCTTGCGCGACGAGAGCTTCTCGACGTCGCGCTGCAGCCGCTGCAGCTTCAGCGCGATCAGCACGACGTAGAGCAGCACGAGCCCGAAGATGACGCAGTACGCGGCGGTGACGTACGTCTCGGCCGAGGTCATGCGAGCCTCAGCTCCCGCAGGCGCGCGTCGATCGACTTCCCGGTCACCTCGAGGCGGTAGAGCGTGTACGCGAGCAGGAGCACCGCGAACTGCGAGACGAGGTACGTGACGAGGATCCAGCCGCCGAAGTTGGCGCCGTGCCGGGTGAAGACCTGCGGGTGGATCAGCCGCTGCGAGAGGCGGATCGCCATGAAGCTGACCGGCACGAGCACGACGCCGAAGAGCGCGTAGACGGCGCTCAGGTTGGCGCGCTGCGGGCCCGGGTCGACCGAGTAGCGGAGCATGAAGTACGCGGCGTAGAAGAGGAAGAGCACGAGGAAGAGGACGAGCTGGTCCTCGCTCCAGACCCACCAGTGCCCCCAGGACGTCTTCGCCCAGATCGAGCCGGTGAGCAGGACGAGCGCGCCGAAGATCACGCCCTGGTGCACGGCGACGTAGCTCTCGAGATCGGCGAACGGGTCGCGCTTCCAGAGGTGGCGGAGCGCCTTCCAGGCGCCGGCGCCGAAGCAGAGGTAGGACGTGAACGCGACCGAGACGTGGAAGTAGAAGATCCGCTGGCGGAAGCCCTGGTCGGCGTCGTTCGGCGCGACGAAGAAGACGAGCGCGAGCGCGAGCGTGACCAAGACGAAGGACGCGATTGCGAGCGCCGGCAGGGGGATCCGGTGCCTCCGACCCACGCCCTGATTGTGCCCCAAGGCGACGGGCTGCCCGGAGGAGGCGACGGCGGTCATGTCCTCGCTCCGGCGCCGGCACCGCCGGCACCTCCGCTCCTGGTGAGCTCCGTCGAGCCTACGCTCACTCGACCACCACGTACTCGAAGGCGGCCCAGCAGAGCAGGGCGAAGAGCAGGTCGTAGAGGCCGAGGAAGCCGAGGTAGCGGCCCGGGTCGCCGGCGACCGAGGTGCCGACGCCGCCGATCACGAGCGGGATCGCGAGCGGCAGGAAGAGCAGCGGCAGCAGCAGCTCGCGGGCGCGCGTGGCGACGGCCGTCGCGCCGACGAAGGTGCCGACCGCGCAGATGCCGACGTCGGCGAGCGCGATCCCGGCCAGCATCGAGCCGCTCACGGGCCGGAAGAAGAGCGCGAAGACGGGCAGCGCGACGACCTCCGCGGCGGCGAGGAAGGCGAGCGTCGCGAGCGACTTCGCGAGCCAGATCGCGCTGCGGTCGCACGGCGCGAGCACGAGCGCGTCGAGGACGCGCTGCTCCCGCTCCGGCACGAACGCGCGCCCGAGCGCGAGCAGCGCCGTGAAGACGATCGCCACCCAGAGCAGCCCGCTCGCGGCGACGTCGGACGAGCCGGCCGGCAGCGAGAAGTGGAAGACGACGAACACGGAGACGACGAAAAGCAGCATCGAGGGGAGGGTGTCCTTGGCCCGCAGCTCGAGCAGCAGGTCCTTGCGCGCGAGCGCACCGACGTCGGCGAAGTAGGTCATGCGAGCGCCAGCCTCGTCGTCGCGAAGCGCTCCACCCGCTCCGGATCGTGGGTGGAGACGAGGAACGTGCGCTCGCCGTGCAGCTCCTGCAGCTGCGCGTCGAGGAGCTCCGCGCCCTGCGCGTCGAGCGCGGTGTACGGCTCGTCGAGCACGAGCAGCGCGGGGTCGTGCAGCAGCACGCGGCAGAGCGCGAGCCGTTGCGTCATCCCGCGCGAGTAGCGCGAGACGCGCTCGTGCCGCGCCTCCCAGAGGCCGAAGCGCTCGAGCAGCATCCCGATCCGCTCCTTCCGCTCGGGGACGCGGTAGAGCCTGCCGTACAGCTCGAGGTTCTCCATCCCCGTCAGCTCGCGGTACACGAGCGGGTCGTGCGCGAGGAAGCCGATCCGCTCGCGCGACGCGTCGACGTGCAGCTCGCCCTCGCTCGGCTGCGCGAGCCCGGCGCAGATGCGCAGCAGCGTCGTCTTGCCGGAGCCGTTCGGGCCGGTGACGAGCGCGAAGCCGCCGTCCGGGACGTCGAGGTCGACGCCGCGCAGGACGCGCTTCTCGCCGAAGAGGCGACCGAGTGCGTGCGCCTGGATCACGACACCGCATCCGCGATCACGAAGACCGCGAACACGACGCTGATCACGCCGTTCATCGTGAAGAAGGCGGCGTCGAGGCGGCGCAGGTCGTGCGGGCGGACGAGCAGGTGCTCGTAGACGAGCAGCGCGGCGACGGCGACGACGCCGAGCCAGTAGAGGACGCCGACCGGGAGGCCGAGCCCGGCGACGACGAGGCAGGCGACGGTGAGCGCGTGCGCGAGGCGTGCGGCGGCGAACGCGCCGCGGACGCCGAAGCGCGTCGCGACGGAGTGCAGGCCCTCGCGCCGGTCGACGTCGACGTCGAACAGCGCGTAGAAGAAGTCGAAGCCGGCGACCCAGAACGTCACCGCCGCGCCGAGCAGCCACGACTGCCACGGCAGGTGGTTCGTGATCGCCACCCACGCGCCGACCGGCGCGAGCCCGTCCGCCGCGCCGAGCCAGAGATGGCAGAGCGACGTGAACCGCTTCAGGTACGGATAGACGACGAACGCCGCGACGGGGATCGGCCACAGCCAGTGCGTCTTCGGGGCGAGCTGGGAGACGGCGACGAGGAAGAGCGCCAGCGAGGCTGCGCAGAAGAGCGCCACCTGCACGTGGGAGAGCGCGCCGCTCGGCAGCTCGCGGCCGGCCGTGCGCGGGTTGCGCGCGTCGATCCGCGCGTCGACGACGCGGTTGAGCGCCATCGCGAGCGAGCGGGCGCCGACCATCGCGAGCGTGATCCAGAGCAGGTCGCCCGCCGAGGGCGCGCCGCCGACGGCGAGGAAGGCGCCGACGTACGCGAACGGCAGCGCGAAGACCGTGTGCTCGATCTTGACGAGCCTGGCGTAGCGGAGCGGGAGCGGGGAGAAGGCGGCGTCGGTCACGTCTGCTCGTGAACCGTAGCCTCGTCGCCCAGCAATCGGATTGCATGCTCGAGCGCCGGCCGGAGCACGGCGTACCCGTCCCGGCAGCCGCCGGTCGATCCGGGCAGGTTGACGACGAGCGCGGAGCCGCAGACGCCGGCGACGCCGCGGCCGAGCAGGCCGTGCGGCGTCTTCGCAATCGAGTCGGCCCGGAGCGCCTGCGCGATCCCCGGCGCCTCGCGGTCGAGCACGTCGAGCGTCGCCTCCGGGGTGACGTCCCGGGGCGCGAGCCCGGTGCCGCCGGTGGAGAGGACGACCCGGGCCGTGCCCGCGAGCTCCCGCAGCGCGGCGGCGATCCGCTCCCGCTCGTCCGGGACGACCCGCCGCTCGACCTCGAAGCCGTCGGCCCGCAGCAGCTGCTCGAGCGCGTCGCCGCTCCCGTCGGCCGCCTCGCCGCGGGAGACGCGGTCGGAGACGGTCAGCACCGCCGCCTTCAGGCCGGTTCCTTCGTCTTCTCGACGAGCCCGATCGCCGTCAGCGTCATCTCCTTGTCGACCGCCTTCGCCATGTCGTAGATCGTCAGCGCGGCGACCGAGACGGCCGTCAGGGCCTCCATCTCGACGCCCGTCCGGGCGGTCGTCTCCGCGACGGCGGTGATCTCGACGAGCTCGTCGCGCACCTCGAGCGAGACGTCGACGTGCGAGAGCGGCAGCGGATGGCAGAGCGGGATCAACTCGCTCGTCCGCTTCGCGGCCATGATCCCCGCGAGCTGCGCGGTCGTGAGCGCGTCGCCCTTCGGCAGCTCGCGCAGCCGGCGCGCGGTCTCGGGCGACATGCGGATCTCGCCGCGCGCGACCGCCCGCCGCCGCGAGAGCGGCTTGGCGCCGACGTCGACCATCTTCACGGCGCCGGTCTCGTCGACGTGCGAGAGCTCCGTCACCGCGACCGCCTCGCCAGCTGCCGCAGGTCGCCGCGGTACCGCCAGGCGGCGCGCCACCGCTCGACCCCCTCGCCGTAGAGGACGTCGAGGGCGTTGCGCAGCGCGCGCTCGGTGCGCTCGTCGTACGGGAACCACCAGCCGGGCCGCACGCGGCCGCGGTCGGCGTCGACGTACTTGACGTTCACGCACTCGTACAGCCCGTGCCTGCCGCCGGTGCGTCCGAAGCCCGACGCCTTGACACCGCCCCACGGCGCCTGGCCGGCGGCGAACGAGTAGCCGAAGTCGTTCACCCAGACCATGCCGGCGTCGATGCGGCGCGCGACCCGCTGCGCCTTCGCGACGTCGCGCGACCAGACGCTCGCGGCGAGGCCGAACGAGCTGTCGTTGGCGCGGCGGACGGCGTCGTCCTCGCCGTCGAACGGCTCGACGGCGACGCGGGGGCCGAAGATCTCCTCGTCCGGCAGCGGCCCCTCCACCACCTCGGCCGGCGCCACCCGCCCCTCGAGCACGAGCGGGCCGAGCTCGAGCGCGCGCGCGCGCTCCGCGAGCCTCGTCCGGAACTCCTCGTGGAGCGGCCGCTCGACGTAGATGCGCTCCGCGCTCACGCACGCCTGCCCGGCGTTGAGGAAGGAGGCGAAGAGCGCGCCGTCGAGCGCACGCTCGACGTCCGCGTCGGCGAACACGACGAGCGGGTCGTGGCCGCCGAGCTCGAGCACGACCGGGCAGCCGCGCGCGCCGGCGGCGGCCGCGACCGTGCGGCCGACGGCGACGGAGCCGGTGAAGAAGAGCTTCGCGATCCCGGGCTCCGCGACGAGCGCCTCGCCCGCCTCGCGCTCGCTCGGCGCGACCTGCACGAGCCCGGCCGGCGCCCCCGCCTCCGCGAGCACGCGCGGGATCCACTCCGCGACGGCCGGCGTGTGCTCGGACGGCTTCAGCACGACGCCGTTCCCGGCCGCGACCGCGGCGGCGACGATCCCGAACGGGATCGCGAACGGCAGGTTCCACGGGCTGATCACGCGGACGACGCCGAGCGGCTCGTACACGACCCAGGCGCGCTTCGTCTTCAGGTGCAGCTGCGAGAGCGGCACGCGCTCGTCCGCGAGCACGCGCGGCGCGTTGCGCGCGAGCCACCGCGCGCGGTCGCAGGCCGCGTACAGCTCGTTCGCGATCGCCTCGGTGCGCGGCTTGCCCGTCTCGGCGACGATCGCGTCCGCGATCGCGTCGGCATGGCGACGGACGACCCGCACCGCCTCGCGCAGCACGGCCGCCCGGTCCGCGTGCCCGCGTCGCGCCCACTGCTCCTGCGCCGCCCGAGCGCGGACGACGAGCTCCGCGCAGGCCTCAGGAGCGGCGGTCGTCGCCATGTGCGAATGCTACGCCGACGCGGTCGAGGTCCGCGAGCTGCGCCGCTATCCACGCGGCGAGGTCGGCGCGGCGCACGCACTCCCGGATCCCCTCGATCCGCCGCCGCTTCTCGTCCGGCGCCATCGCCAGCGCGTCGTTGATCGCCTGCGCCTGCCCGTAGACGTCGAACGGGTTGACGGTCAGCGCCCATTCGCCGAGCTGCTCGTGCGAGCCGGCGTTCTCCGAGAGGATGAGCACGCCGTCGCGCTCGTTGACGAGCGGCGCCTCCTTCGAGACGAGGTTGAGCCCGTCGAAGACCGCGTTGACGAGCAGCGCGTCGTACTGCTTGTACGCCGCGACCGACTGCGCGAAGTTGTCCGCGATCTGCAGGTCGATCGGCACCCAGCCCTCCGACTGGAAGCGGTCGTTCACCGCGCGCGCCTCGCGCTGGATCGCGGCGAGGTACTCGGAGTACTCCGGGATGTCCTGGCGCGACGGGTCGAGCAGGGCGAGCAGCGTCACGCGGCCGTGCAGCTCGGGGTGCAGGTCGAGGAAGAGGCCGAACGCGCGGAAGCCGCGGACGACGTTCTTCGACGGGTCGGTGCGGTCGACGCGCAGCACGAGGAACTCCGGCCGGCGCTCGACGATCGCCCGCTCCTGCTCGAGCACGGCCTCCGACTCCTTCAGCTCGTCGAACTCCTCCGGGTCGATCGCGAGCGGATGGCTCGAGACGAGCGTCCGCCGCCCGTCGTGCTCGACCACGCCCGTCTCGTAGTCGACCTCGGCGCCGAGAATGTCCTCGCAGGCGCGCAGGAAGTTGCGCTTCCAGCGCTCGGTGTGCACGCCGAAGACGTCGTTCGCGAGCACGCCCTCGTGCACCTCGCGGCGCAGGTGCTCCGGCAGCACGTGCCAGTAGTCGTTGTCGGGCCAGGGGATGTGGACGAAGTGCGCGAGCAGCGCGTCCGGCCGGGCCTCGCGCACGAGCTTGGGCGCGAGGTAGAGGTGGTAGTCGTGGAACATCACGGCCGCCTCCGGCTCGCGGTCGAGCTCGGCGACGGTTGCGCGGGCGAAGCTCTCGTTCACCGGCAGGTAGCCGTTGAACCACGCGTTGTGCAGGCCGAGGTCGAGGTCCGGCGCGTACGGCAGGCCCCACAGGTAGTGCTGCAGGAACCAGAGCGTCGGGTTGGCGACGACGTTGTAGTACCAGTCGTACGCCGACGGGTCGTGCACGACGAGCCGCAGCCGGTACGGCGACCCGTCCCGCGCCGTCTCGGAGCAGGCCTCGCCGCCGTGCTCCTCGGCGACCGCGCGGTCCTCGTCGGTCATCGCGCTCGCGATCCACGTCACGTCGTGGTGGGCGACGAGGCTGCGCAGCGCCGTGACGAGCCCGCCGCCGCCGCGTCGCGCAATGCGCAGCCCGTTCGCGTCGCGGCCGTACGAGACGGGTCCGCGGTTCGCGACGACGATCAGCTTGCGGCGCTCGCCCACCGCGCGGACCCTATCCGGCCCGTGGCCGCGGAAACAGCGGCTCAGCCGTCGAGGTTCTTCGCAAAGCGCAGCGTCGAGCCGCGCTCGCCGGCCTGCGAGCGGAGCTCGAACTCGTCGGCGATCGAGCGGATGATCGCGATCCCGAGGCCGCCCTCGCTCAGCTCCTCGCCGTTCGGCGCCGCCGGCGCGCGGGGGTCGAAGCCGGCGCCGTCGTCGACGACCTCGATGTGCAGCCGGTCGGGATGCAGCTCGTAGCGGACGTCGACGCAGCCGTCGCCGCTGGCGCCGTACGCGTGGCGCACCGAGTTCGAGACCGCCTCCGTCAGCGCGAGCTTCAGGTCGGCCAACGTGTCGTCGGCGATCGGGCGCAGCCGGCCGAGGCCGGTCAGGGCGAGCCGGCAGAGCGTGATGTACTCCGCCTTCGCGGGGATCCGGAGGTGAACCGTGCGGCCGCCGTCGGTCTCGCTGGGTGCGTCGATCATCGACACGAGTGCTGTTTCCACAGATTCGCGATCCTAAACCCGCCGATATCTCCACATTCCGGACGACGGAACCTCCCGCAGGGATCGCCTACCCGCAGCAAGGCCTGAGCTAACGTGCCGGGCGCTCGGCGAGGCGGAGTGCCAGCGTCCGCGTCCGCCCGCCGCGGACGAGCTGCACCCGGACGGTCGTGTTCGGGCGCAGATCGTTCGTGACGACCCGCACCAGATCGCCGGCGTCGGCGACCCGGCGGCTGCCGACCCGCACGATCACGTCGCCGCCGACGACGACCGCCTCGCCGAGGAAGCTCTCCTGCCGGCCGCCGCCGCGGATCCCGGCCCGATCGGCCGGCCCGCCGGCGACGACGTGGTCGACGAGCGCGCCGCGGCGGACGTCGAGATGCAGGTGCTCCGCGAGCGAGGGCGTCAGGTCCTGCGCCTGGATGCCCGCGTATGCGTAGGCCACCCTGCCTTTTGTCAGCAGCTCGTGCAGGGAGCGTCTGGCCGAGTCGATCGGCACCGCGAAGCCGATCCCCGAGGAGCCGCTCTGGTCGCTGCGGATCTGCGCGTTGATCCCGATCACGCGGCCGCGGCCGTCGAGCAGCGGGCCGCCGGAGCTGCCGTGGGCGAGCGGCGCGTCGGTCTGGATCGCGTCGGTGAGGTCGAAGCGGGCGGTCAGGGCGGCGATCGAGCGGTGCACGGCCGAGACGACGCCGACGGCGAGCGAGTCGGCGTTCCCGAGCGGGCTGCCGATCGCCGCCACCGGCTCGCCGACGACGGCCGCCGCGGAGCGGCCGAGCGGCACCGGGACGAGCGCGTGGGCGGCGGGGTCGACCCGCAGGACGCCAACGTCGTCGAACACGTCCCAGCCGACGATCCGGGCCGGGACGCGGTCGCCGTCGGCGAACTCGACGTAGACCGAGGAGGCGCCGCGGACGGCGCCGCTCGTCTCGCCGGCGTTCGTGATCACGTGCGCGTTCGTGAGGATCGAGCCGGCGCGGTCGACGACGAAGCCCGAGCCCTGCGAGCCGGCGCCGCCGATGTAGGCGACGACGGTGACGACGCCGGGCGAGCGCTCGGCGTAGACCCGGGCGGCGTCGAAGCCGCCGCCGGTCGTGCTCGCAGCGGCGGCGGGCGGCGCCGTGCCGGCGGCGGCGTCCTGGACGACGCGCTCGACCGTCGTCGTCGAGGAGCCGACGAGACCGGCGCCGACGGAGATCCCGAGCGCCACGCCCGCGCCGAGCAGCCCGCAGAGGAGCGCGATCAGGGCGGTGCGCACCGGCTGACTGTAGCCCGGCGCCGTTTTCACGTGGAAACCCGCCGGGGCCGTTTCCACGTGAAAAGGCCGCCGCCGCTCCTAGACTTGTCGCGTGGCTGCCCTCCCGCCCGCGCCGGAGCGGCGCCGCGCCCGTCACGGCTCGCTCGAGCGGCCGGTGAACGGACGCCTCTACCGCGGCGCCTGGCTGCTCGTCGGCCTGCCGCTGCTCGTGCTCGCGTTCAGCGTCGCCCGGCCGGCGGCGCTGCAGAACCCCGGCCTGCCGCCGGCCTTCGACGCCCAGGCGGCGGCCGGGCTCGCCCACGAGCTGGCGACGACGTACCCGATCCGGCCGGCCGGCTCGCCGGGCGCGGCCGGCGCGGCCCGCTGGCTCGCCGAGCAGCTGACCCCGTACGGCTTCCAGGTCCGGCGGGAGCCGTTCACGGCGCGGGTGCCCGGCCGCGGCATCGTCCACGGCGTCAACCTGCTCGCCTCGAAGCCGGGGCTGTCGCCGAAGACGATCGTGCTGATGGCCCACCGGGACGACGCCGGCACCGGCCCGGGCGCGAACGACAACGCCTCCGGCAC
>DASSSR010000014.1:0-50023 GCA_035708345.1 Gaiellaceae bacterium | reverse complement strand
CGAAGATGGAGGACATGAAGGGCGACATGGCCGGCGGCGCCGGCACGCTGCACGGCATCGGCGCGATCGCCGCGCTGAAGCTGCCCGTGCGGGCGATCGCCCTGCTCGCCGCCGCCGAGAACATGCCGGGCGGCGACGCCTTCCGGCCGGGCGACATCCTCCGCGCCGCCAACGGCAAGACGATCGAGGTGATCAACACCGACGCCGAGGGCCGGCTCGTGCTCGCGGACGCGCTCTGGTACGCGCGCCGCGAGGGGGCGACGCACGTGCTCGAGCTCTCGACGCTGACCGGCGCGATGGAGCTCGCGCTCGGCGACCTCTACGCCGGCTACTTCGCGAACGACGAGGAGTGGAGCGAGCGGATCCGCCGGGCCGCCGACAGCAGCGGCGACCTCGCATGGCCGTTCCCGCTGCACGAGCGCTACCGGCGCTACATCGACTCCGCGTTCGCGGACATGAAGAACGGCTCCACGCTCCGCCAGGCCTCCCCCGCGCTCGCCGCGATGTTCCTCGCGGAGTTCGCGGGCGACGGCCCGTGGGCGCACGTCGACATGGCCGGCCCCGGCTTCCTCGAGCGCTCGCGCGGCGACTACCTGCGCGTGCCGGGCGGCACCGGCTACGGCGTGCGGCTCATCGCGGAGCTCGCGCGTGGACTATGACCTGAGCCCCGAGCAGCAGCTCCTGCGCGACACCGTGCGGGAGTTCGCGCGCACCCGCGTCGCCCCGGTCGCGGAGGAGCTCGACCGCGAGGCGCGCTTCCCCTACGAGCTCGTCGCGGAGCTGGCCGAGCTCGGGCTGATGGGGATCCCGATCCCGGAGGAGTACGGCGGCGCCGGCGCCGACACGGTCTCGTACGCGCTCGCCGTCGAGGAGCTGACGCGCGTCGACTCGTCGGTCGCGATCACGATGGCCGCGCACACCTCGCTCGGGACGATGCCGATCTACCTGTTCGGCAGCGAGGAGCAGAAGCGGGAGTGGCTGCCGCTGCTCGCCTCCGGGCAGGGGCTCGGCGCCTTCGGGCTGACCGAGCCGAACGCCGGCTCCGACGCCGCCGCGACGCGCACGCGCGCCGAGCTGCGCGACGGGCAGTGGGTGGTCGACGGCTCGAAGATCTTCATCACCAACGCCGGCACCGACATCTCCGCCTGCGTGACGATCACCGCGCGCACCGGCGAGGACGAGATCTCCAACCTGATCGTCCCGAACGGCACGCCCGGCTACGTGATCTCGCCGCCGATGAAGAAGCTCGGCTGGCACGCGTCGGACACGCGCGAGCTGTCCTTCGAGAGCTGCGCCGTGCCGGAGGGCAACCTGCTCGGGCCGCGCGGCCGCGGCTTCACCCAGTTCATGGAGATCCTCGACGGCGGCCGGATCTCGGTCGCGGCGATGGGCGTCGGCCTCGCCCAGGGCGCCTACGACCTCGCCTTCGCCTACGCGCAGGAGCGCCAGCAGTTCGGGCGCCCGATCTCGAGGTTCCAGGCCGTCCAGTTCCAGCTCGCCGACCTCTCGACCGAGATCGAGGCGGGCCGGCAGCTCGTCCACCGGGCCGCCTGGCTCAAGGACCAGGGCCGCCCGTTCGGGCTCGCGGCCGCCCAGGCGAAGCTCTACACCGGCATCCTCTCCAACCGCGCCGTCAACGCCGCCCTCCAGATCCACGGCGGCTACGGCTTCATGGAGGAGTTCGCGATCTCCCGCCTGTACCGTGACCAGAAGATCCTCGAGATCGGGGAAGGCACGAACGAGGTACAGCGGATGGTCATCGCGAAGCACCTGGGGCTCTAGCCCGTGATCGTGATCGCGCTCTGCGCGCTCGCGAGCCTGCTCTTCGCGCAGGGGGTCGTGCGGCTACGCCGCCGCGGCCGGCCGGACCTCGCGTCGTGGCGGCGCGTCGGGCTGTTCGCGCTCGGGATCGTGCTCGTGGTGCTCGCGCTCGTGCCGTTCGACGAGCTCGCGGACGAGAACCTGGCCGCGCACATGACCCAGCACGTGCTGATCGGCGACCTCGCGATCGCGCTGCTCGTGCTCGCCACGCGGGGGCCGCTCTCCCTGTTCCTGCTCCCGCCCGCCGTGCTCGCGCCGCTCGCGCGCAGCCGCGTCCGCACCGTCGTCTCGACGCTCCTGCGGCCGCGGGTCGCCTACGTGGCCTGGGCCGGCAACCTCGCCTTCTGGCACGTGCCGTGGCTCTACGACACCGCCGTCGCGCACGAGTGGGTGCACTACCTGGAGCACACGTGCTGGTCGCTCGCGGGCCTGCTGGTCTGGACGATCCTGCTCGACGACCGGCGCAGCCGCGGCCGCCGAGTCGCGCTCGCCGCGGCGATGTTCGCCTCGGGGACGATCCTTACGGACGTGCTCGTCTTCACCTTCCACCCGATCTATCCGACGTACCCGAGCCTGACGCAGCAGCAGCTCGCGGGCATCGTGATGATGGCCGAGCAGGTGCTGACGCTCGGGACGCTGGCCTTCGTGCTGCTGCGGCCGCGGTTCCGCTCCCGCGTGCGGGCGGTGACGGCACGTGCGTAGGCTCGACGGAGCGCGCTCGGGGGCGGAGGTGCCGGCCCCGCCGGCGCCGGAGCGGAGATGAGCGCGACGGCGTGGACGTTCGAGTGGTTCTTCCTCGGCGCCGCGGTGGTCGCCGGCTGCGTCTACGTCCTCGCCGCGCGCGACGACCGGCCGCCGGCGTGGCGGGCGGCGCTGTTCGGGTTCGGCCTCTTCCTGATCGCCGCCTCGCTCAACTCGCCGCTCGAGACGATCGCCGTCAAGCGGCTGCTGCTGATCCACCTGCTGCAGAACGCGCTGATCGCCGACGTCGCGCCGCTGCTGCTCCTGCTCGGGCTGACCCCGCGCATGCGCGGGTGGCTGAACGCGCACGGCGCCCACAAGCTGCGCGCGCGCTACACGCTGCCCGCGTGGCTCGTCGCGTGGTACGGGACCCATGCCGCAAACTTCTACGACTATGCGCTGCGCAACCAGTGGCCGTTGAACTTCGAGCACGCGCTGCTGATCGCCGGCGGGCTGCTCTTCTGGTGGCCGCTCGTCTCCGGCCGACTGCACGCGCCTGCGGCGCTCGCCTACCTCGGCGCCGGCTTCGTCGCCTCGTCGTTCCTCGGGCTCGCCCTGATCTTCTCCAGCCGGCCGCTCTACTCGTACTACGAGACGACGCCGCGCCTGTGGGGCCTCTCCCCCGTCCGCGACCAGAACCTCGGCGGGATCCTGATGAACGGCGAGCAGACGCTCGTCTTCCTGCTCGCGATCGGCTTCTACGTGTGGAGGCTGCTCAGCGAGGAGGACGCAGTGCAGGTCCCGAGTCGAATCTGACGTAGCGGTCGGTCATGAAGTGCGCCGCGGCCGTCATCCGCAGCAGCCGCGGCCGCAGCGTGCGCGGGTCGAAGTCGACCGTGAAGTACGCGGGCACGGACTGGTCGACGAACGCGACGCGGCCTCGCCCGATCAAGTGGGCGTTCGACTCGTGGTTCCACTGCGGCGCCGGCATCGAGAGCGGCGTCTGCGGCGAGCGCACCCAGCGGCTGCTGCCGGCGCCGCGGTCCCAGCGCGTGCCGCCGATCGCGATCGCGCTCGCACCGCCCCGGATCTCGTACGCGAGGCTGCTCGGCGCCTGCAGCCGCCAGCGGGCGGTGATCGCCTGCGTCGGGCTCGAGGCGAGACGCTCGACGTACTCGACGCTCTCGAACGCCCGGTACCGCTCGCGCAGCCGGCGGACGAGCGCGTCCGCGGCCGGGGCGCCGAGATGCGGGACGAACGTCCCCGTGCTCCCGTTCACCGTCACCGAGACGGTCCTGCCGGGCGGCTCGGCGACGCGGTAGCAGCCCTGTCCGCAGGAGGCGGCCGTGCGGCCGTCGACGGTCACGTCCGCGCCCGTCAGGCCGCCGCCGGCGGGCGAGAGCACGAGCACGGTCGTGCGCCGCGGCTCGGCCGCGAGCGCGACGCCGTAGACGCCGAGCGCCCGTGCGGTCACGACCGACCCCGGCGGCGGCGCCACGGGCGGCGGCAGCGGCTCGTTCGAGGCGGGCGCGGAGGGCGGCGGCGCCGCGACGGCGGCGACGACGTTCCGGCCGGGCTTCTGCAGCACGAGCACGCCGACCGCGACGAGCAGCCCGGCGACGAGCACGAGCTCGAGCCCGGCGCGGCGGCGGATCCGCCCGCGGACGAGCCAACCGGCTGCGAGCGCGGCGAGCAGGATGCCCGTCTTGACGAGCAGCGTCCGGCCGTACCCGGTCTCCCAGAGCTGCGAGACGTGCAGCAGCTCGTAGAGCGCCCGCACGACGCCGGTGACGCCGAGCACGAGCACGCCCGCGACCGCCAGGCGGACGAGCCGCCGCGGCGGGCCGCCGAGCACGAGCCCGAGCAGCGCGCCCGCCCAGGCCGCGGCGCCGGCGACGTGCAGCAGGTCGGCGGCGACGTTGAGGCGTGGCAGCCCGTTGTCGAGCGCGTGCCCGGCCGCCGTGGGCACGGCGACGAGCCCGAGCGCGAGCACGACCGCCGGCCGCAGCGCGCGCCGCTCGAGCGTCGCCGCCGCCGCGGCGAGCGCGACGACGACCGCGAAAACCGAGCCGGCGACGAAGGCGGCGCCGGCCCGCGTGCCCAGCCCGACCCGGCTCGCCTCCTCCGCGCCGCCGAGCGCGGCGAGCACGGCGGCGGTCGCGAGCGCGAGCGGGACGCCCGGCGACTCGACCCGGCCGACGAGCACCGCGAGGCCGGTGCCGACCGCGCCGAGCACGCCGAGGAAGAAGAGCCAGCGCGAGACGACGTCTCCCGCCTGCGGCCCGGTCGCCTCGGCCCCGAGCGCGGCGACGGGCGCGCTGCCGCGGCCGACCGCGAAGGCGACGACGCCCGACTCGAGGTGGCCGTCGTCGGAGACGATCGCCCAGCGGACGGTGTAGGCGCCGTCGCCGAGGCCCGGGCGCAGCGGCACGACGAGCGTCTTCCCGCCGCTCACGTGCGGCTTGCCGGCGAGCACGGAGCCGCCGCCGTTCCGGATCGCGGCGATCCCCGGCCCGGTCTCGACCGTGTCGTCGAAGACGACCCGCACGGCCGCCGGCGCGCGCTGCAGGACGGCCCCGTCGGCCGGAAGGGTGCGCAGGAGCGTCGCGTGCGCGGCGGCGGCGGCGGGCAGTGCGAGCGCCAGGAGGACGGCGGCGAGCAGGGCTTTCACTTTGGGATAGATAGCCGTTCGCGGTGGTAGCGTCGCGAGTGGTGCTGTTCCGGCAGTTCGTCGACGAGGACCTGGGGTGCGGGTCGTACCTCGTCGGCGACGAGCACGCCGGGCTCGCGGCGATCGTCGACCCTGGCTACGCGATCGAGCGCTACGTGGATGCGTGTGAGGAGGCCGGCGTCCGGCCGGTCGTCGTGCTCGAGACGCACACGCACGCCGACCACGTCTCCGGGCACGGCCGCCTGGCGCTCGAGCACGGGGTGCCGGTGCGCGTGCACGAGGCGGCCGAGGCGACGTTCCCCCACGAGCCGCTGCGCGACGGCGACGAGATCGAGCTCGGCGACGTCGTCCTGCGCGTCGTCCACACGCCCGGCCACCGGCCCGAGCACTGCGCGATCGAGGTGCTGGACCGCGGCACGACCGTCGCGCTGCTGACCGGCGACTCGCTCTTCGTCGGCGACGCGGCCCGCCCCGACCTCGCCGTCGACGCGGCCGAGGGCGCCGAGGATCTCTTCCGCTCGCTGCACCGGCTGCTCGGGCTCGGCGACGCCGTCGACGTCTATCCCGGCCACGTCGCGGGCTCGCTCTGCGGCGCGAACCTCAGCCCGGAGCGATCGACGACGATCGGGCGCGAGCGCGAGCAGAACGCCGCGCTCGTGGCGACGCACGAGGAGTTCATGTGCCGCTCGACGGGGCCGCAGCCGCCGCGGCCGCCGAACATGGAGTCGATCGTCGAGCTGAACCGCGGCCCCTTCGTCGGCGCGCAACCGCCGCTCGCGCATGTCGACGAGGCGCCGGGCGCCGTGGTGCTCGACGTCCGGAGCGCGGACGCGTTCGCCGCCGGCCACCGCCGCGGCGCCGTCAACGTGCCGGTCGACGGCTCCTCGTTCGGGACGAAGGCGGCGTTCGTGCTCCCGCCGGCGCGGCCGATCCTGCTCGAGGCGGAGGACGCGGAGCAGGCCGGGCGCGCGGCCGAGCGGCTCTACGCAGTCGCGCTCTTCGACGTCGCCGGCCGGCGCGAGCCCGGCGCCGACGAGACGCTCGAAGCGGTCACGGTCGACGAGCTCGAGCGGCTGCTCGCCGCCGGGGAGGTGCAGGTCTTCGACGTGCGCGAGTCGAGCGAGCGCGACGAGGGGTTCATCCCGGGCAGCGTGCACCTGCCGTATCGCAACGTGCGCGCCGCGGCCGAGAACGGCCTCTGCGACGAGAAGCCGATCGTGACGATCTGCGAGAGCGGTGCGCGCGCCGCCGTCGCGGCGAGCGTCCTGCGGTCGGTCGGAGTCGACGCACGCCCCGTGCTCGCCGGCGGCGTCGCGACGTGGCCCGGCGCGACGTACTCGTTCCGCCGCTGCGGCGGCAGCTAGGACGCGGCGGCGAGGAGCGCGTTCGCGTCGCCGACGATCTTCGCCGCGCCGACCGCCCGGAAGAACGCGAGCGCACGCTGCAGCTGCAGGGCGGCCTCACGGCCGCGCCCCGCCCCGGCGAGCTCGTGCGCGGCGTACAGCCGTGCGACCGCCTCGTCGAACGGCGAGACCGTCGCCCACACCTCCGCCGACTCGACGACGCTTCCCGCCAGCAGCAGGCGGGCGGCACGCGATCGCTTCGTGACGACGAAGCGGCGAGCGATCTGCGACCAGCGATCGCCCCTGCCGACTCGCGCGAACACGACGGCGGTCGCAGCGTCGATCGCCGGCGCACGGTGCGGCCCGCGCTCGACCGCGTCGAGCAGCTCGTCTGCGAGCGCCGCCGCCGCCGGCTCGTCGCCGGCGACGAGCGAGATCCACGCCGACCGCGCGCGGATCGGGATGTTCATCTGGAGGTCGGCGCCCTCGCGCAGCCGCGTGAGCGCCCCGTCGCGGATCGCGAGGGCGGCGGCGACGTCGCCGCGCGCGACGAGGATCATGCCCTTGAGCAGCAGCGTCGAATCGCCCTGGTAGTGCGACGAGTAGACCGACGAGCCGGCGAAGCCGGCGTCCACGACGCTCAGCGCCTCGTCCCAGCGGCCGAGGCAGACGTACTGGTCGGCGGCGTGTCCGTCGAGCCACCGCAGCATCGGCCGGTCGCCGACCCGCCTCGCCGCCTCCTTCGCGACCTCGGTACAGCGCCGGGCCGCGTCGACGTTGCCGGCGGTGAACTCGACCACGGCTGCGTTGCCGAGCGCGCGGAGCACCGGCGGCGTCCCCGTCGGCGCGATCGCGACCGTGCGCTCGTTCAGCTCGCGCGCCTCGTCGAGGTCGCCGTCCGTCATCCGCATCACGGCCTGTGTCGCGAGCAGCCCCGCCTCCAGCTCGGCGGCTCCGAAGCGCGACGCGAGCGGCAGCGCGGCCTCGAGGTCGGCGAACGCCGCGGCGTGGTCGCCCTGGAACCACGCGATCCGTGCGCGCTCGGCCAGCACCGCCGCCAGCGCCGGCGACGGCGGCGCCCCGTCGAGCAGTCGGCCGGCGCGGTGGAGCAGGTCGAGCGGGTCGCCGGTGCCGGCCATCCAGAGCGCGTTCGCGGCATACGCGGCGAACTCGGCGGCCTCCTCGTGCCGCCCCGCTGCCTCGAGGGCGGCGAGCGCGGGCTCGATCTGCGACGGGTCGCCGCTCGCGCTGAACTGCGACCGTGCGTACGCGGCGAGGATCGTCGGCCGCTCCGGTGCGGAGACCGGAACGAGGTCGAGCGCCTGCTCGAAGTAGCGCTCGGCAGCCGCGCTCGCGCCGAGCGCCTGCGCGCGCTCGCCTGCGCGGCTGAAGGCCGCAGCGACGCGCGCCGCGTCGCCGACGCCGAGGTCGAATGCCGCCTTGAGGTGGTGCGCGACGAGCTCCGCCTGATCCTCGGATCGAGCGAATCCCTCGATCCACTCGGCCGCGGCGGCGTGCTTCGCCGCCCGCACCGGCCGGGGGATCTGCCCGTAGGCGACGTCCCGGACGAGCACGTGCCGGAACGCGTACTGCGTCTCGCCGGCGACCGACGAGCGCCGCTCGCGCCGCACCATGCCCTTGCGCTCGAGCGCGTGCAGCCAGCGCTCCACGTCCGTCGCGGAGACCGCGCCCGCCCAGAAGACCTTGCCGATCACCGCGGCGTCCTGCAGCAGCCGCTTCTCCTCGGCCGACAGGCCGTCGAGCCGCGCCGCGATCAGGCCCTGCACCGTCTCCGGCAGCGGCAGGTCGTCGGCCGTCCCGCGCTCGAGGTAGAGGCGCGCGAACTGCTCCGCATAGAGCGGATTGCCGCCCGCGCGCTCGACGAGCGCCTGCTGCGTCTCGGCCGGGAGCGCGGCCTGCTCGAGCACGCCGTGGATGACCTGCGCCGACTCCTCGTCGCTCATCGGCGCGAGGGCGATCGTCGCCGTGTTCAGCTTGCCGCCGCCCCACGCCGAACGCCTGTCGAGCAGCTCCGGCCGCGCGGTCGCGATCACGAGCAGGGGCACGCCCGTCGCCCAGTCGACGAGGTGGTCGACGAAGTCGAGCAGGCCCTCGTCGGCCCAGTGCATGTCCTCGAAGACCATGACCAGCGGCCGCTGCTCGGCGAGCCCCTCGACGTAGCGGCGCCACGCCGGCGCGCTCTCCCCGCCCGCCGCGCCGGCCTCGACGCCGACGAGCGGCAGCAGATGGTCGATGACCCAGGCCCGCTCGTCCTCGTCGACGACGGCGTCGACGCTGTCGCGCAGCTTCGCCGCGGCCGTCTCCGCGTCGTCGTTCTCGTCGATCCCGGCCTGCGCCTTCACCATCTCGGCGAGCGCCCAGAAGCTGACGCCCTCGCCGTACGGAAGCGCCCGCCCCTGCCGCCACCAGACGAGCTCCGGATCGCTCTCGAGCCGTGCGAAGAACTCGCTCACGAGCCGCGACTTGCCGATCCCGGGGACGCCGACGAGCGTCACCAGCTGCGGCTCGCGCTCGGAGCGGGCCCGCTCGAACGCGTCGACGATCACGCCGAGCTCGCGGGTGCGGCCGACGAGCGGCAGCGTCGCGCGCTCGACGTCCATCCCGAGGCGCGCGCGCACCTGCACCGCCTCCCACACGCGGATCGGCTCCGACTTCCCCTTCGCGACGACCGGCTCGTGCTCCGCGTAGTCGATCACGTCGCGCGTGGCGCGGTAGGTCGACTCGCCGACGAGGACGCCGTTCACCGGTGCGGCCGACTGCAGCCTCGCGGCGGTGTTGACGACGTCGCCCGCCGCCATCCCCTCGCCCTCCGCCGGGCGCGCGCCGAGCAGGACGAGCGCCTCGCCGGTGGTGACCGCGATCCGCACCTGGACGTCCGCCTCGTCGCGCGCCCAGTCGCGGATCGCGAGCGCGGCGCCGACTGCGCGCAGCGGGTCGTCCTCGTGCGCGACCGGTGCTCCGAACAGCGCCATCACCGCGTCGCCGATGAACTTCTCGACGGTGCCGCCGCGCCGCTCGAGCTCGGTGCGCAGCCGCTCCCAGTACGGCGCCAGCACGGCGCGCACGTCCTCCGGGTCGAGCTGCTCCGCCCGCGACGTGAAGCCGACGAGGTCGGCGAAGAGCACCGTCACCACCTTCCGCTCCTCCCGCCGCGGCTCCGCCGAGAGCGCCGCGCCGCAGCCCAGGCAGAAGCGGGCGACCTCCGGATTCTCGGTCGTGCAGACCGGACAGCTCGGCATGAGAAGGAGTCTTACTACGCCTGCCGCCGCGCGGGCACCCGCGGATCAGCAGATCGCGAGGTTAGTCCGCCGCCCGCCCCGGAGAGGCGGAAGGCATGAGCAAACTCTCCTTCAACTCCCGCGGCTCGCTCCTCTCGGTCGGCTCCGAGGACTCGATCCTCTCGATCGGCTCGAGCGGCTCGATCCTCTCGATCGGCTCGATCGGCTCGATCGGGTCGGCGTTCTCGGTCGGCTCGGCCGGCTCGGTCGCGTCGTTCTTCTCGGCGGGCTCGCTCGGCTCGATCATGTCGGCCGGACGCCGCCGCTCGATCCTCAACCGGAGGGCGTCGCAGACGCGGATGGCGCCGTTCGCGGGCGCCCTCGTGCTCGCCGCGATCGGCCTCGTCTTCGCGCGCGGCTGAGCCGGTTCCGGCGGAGGCGCCCCGGCGTCTCCGCCGACCTTCCCAGGACACGCATGCGCTGGCTCTCCCTCCACCACCTCGACCGGAACCTCCCCGAGCTCGGCGGGCTCGTGCTCCTCGCCGCCGCGCTCTTCCTCGCTTCCGCCGCCGGGATGTCGTACGTCGCCGGCTTCCACGCGGTCTGGGACCTGCTGCGCCACCCGGTCTGGTGGTGGCTGCCGGTCTCCGTCGCCGCCGTCGCCGCCTCGTTCGTCGGCTACTACTTCGCCTACCGCGGCATCGGCAAGGTGGAGGGCGGCCCGGACGACCTCTCGACGCCGGACCGGCTCGCCGTCGTCACCGCCGGGTTCGGCGGCTTCCTCGCGCACGGCGGCCAGAAGCTCGACCTGTTCGCGCTGCGCGCCGCGGGCGCGTCGGAGCGGGAGGCGCACGTCCGGGTCGTGCTGATCGCCGGCCTCGAGCACGGCCTGCTCACCGTTCCCGGGACCGCGGCGGCGATCGCCGCGCTCGCGCAGGGGCTGAAACGGCCGCCGAAGGACTTCACGATCCCGTGGGCCGTCGGGCCCGCGATCGGGTTCGCGATCGCGTTCTGGGCCGCGTCCCGCTACCGCGACCGGCTGCGCGACCGCGACGGCTGGCGCGGCAAGACCGGCGTGCTGCTGGACGCGATCCACCTGATCGGGGTGATGTTCCGGCGGCCGCTCGCGCATGCGCCGGCGCTGCTCGGGATGGTCTTCTTCTGGATCAGCGACATGTTCGCCCTCTGGGCGGCGATGCAGGCGTTCGGCTTCCGGATGAACGGAGCGGGCGTCGTGATCGCCTTCGGCACCGCGATGATCGTCACTCGCCGGACCGGCCCGCTCGGCGGCGCCGGCATCCTCATGTGCGCGCTGCCCCCGACCCTCTGGCAGTGCGGCGCGCCCTGGCCGGCCGCGGTCGCGGGAACGATCGCCTGGCGCTTCTTCACGCTCTGGCTGCCGATGCCGCTGTCCTTCGCCGCGATCCCCCGGCTGCGCGCGCTCGGCGGCCGGGCCGAGCACCGGCCCGCCGAAGGGGCGGAGCGGCGCGAGGAGGAGCCGGCCCTGCCGAGCTGAGCGGTCAGGAGAGGCGCTCGGCCGGATAGCCGAGTCGCTCCATCGTCGCGAGGATCTCGTCGCAGTGGGCGGCGTTGCGGGTGACGAGGGTCAGCTCGACGCCCGTCTCGGCCACCGGCAGCCCGGCCGTCTCGCGCTGGTGCTCGACCTCGACGACGTTGACGCGCTCCTGCGCGAGCAGCGTCAGCAGCCTCGCGAGCTCCCCCGGACGGTCGGGCACGCGCGTGCGCAGCACGAGGTAGCGCCCCGCGACCGCGAGCCCGTGCCGCGCGACCGAGATCAGCAGCGTCGCGTCGATGTTGCCGCCGGAGAGGACCGGGACGACGGTGCCGCTGCCGCCGCCGACCTTTCCCGCGAGCAGCGCCGCGACGCCGACCGCACCGGCGCCCTCGACGACGAGCTTCGTCCGCTCCAGCAGCAGCACGATCGCCTCGCTGATCTCCTCGTCGCCGACCGACACCATGTCGTCGAGCACGCGCTCGAGGATCGACATCGTCAGCTCGCCCGGCTTCTTCACGGCGATCCCGTCGGCGATCGTGAAGCCGGAGCCTGCGGGCAGCGTCCCCTCCGCCTGCACGCCGACGATCCGCACCCCGGGCTTGACCGAGCGGAGCGCGAGCGCGATCCCCGAGGCGAGCCCGCCGCCGCCGATCGGGATCACCGCCGTCTCGACGTCCGGCACCTGCTCGGCGAGCTCGAGCCCGATCGTCGCCTGGCCGGCGATCACGACCGGGTCCTCGAACGGATGCACGAACGCGGCGCCGTGCTCGCGCACGTACGCCTGCGCCGCCTCGAGCGCGTCCTCGATCGCCGGGCCGCTCAGCTCGACCTCCGCGCCGTAGTGGCGGGTCGCGTCGACCTTCGCCATCGGCGCGTCCTGCGGCATGAAGATCCGTGCGCGCGCGCCGACCTCGCGCGCCGCCCACGCGACCGCCTGCCCGTGGTTGCCCGCGCTCGCGGCGACGACGCCGGCCGCGCGCTCCGAGTCGGCGAGCGTCGAGATGCGGTTGTAGGCGCCGCGGATCTTGAACGAGCCGGTGCGCTGCAGGTTCTCGGCCTTCAGCAGCACCTCCCGGCCCGCCTCGCGCGAGAGCGTCTCGGAGCGGTAGACCGGCGTCACGCGGGCGACGCGCGCGAGCCGCTCGCGCGCCGCCTCGATGTCGCCGAGCTCAGGCGCCGTCGCCATCGACCTTGAAGACCTTCTCGAGGATCTCGCGCACCGCGGTCAGCGGATCGAGCTCGCGCCGCTGCACCGCGTCGAGCACGCGCCGCAGCTCGGGGTCGTCGGCGACCGCGCGCTCGATGTGCTGCTTCGCCCGTGCCGAGGCGACCGAGAACACCTCGCCGGCGAGGTTGCGGCGCCGCCGCTCGTCGAGCCGTCCCGACTCCTCGAGGTAGGCGCGGTGCGCGGCGAGCTTCTCCCACAGCTCCGGCACGTTCTCGCCGCGCGTCGCCTCGGTCAGCACGATCGGCGGGCGCCATTCGCGCTCGCGGTCGAGGTTCAGGATCGAGCGGACCTCGTTCAGCATCGTCTTCGCCGCCGGGTGATCCATCTTGTTGATCGCGATCACGTCGGGAATCTCCATGATCCCCGCCTTCAGCGCCTGCACCGAGTCGCCCGATCCCGGCATCAGCACGAGCAGCACCGTGTCCGCGATCCCGATCACCTCCACCTCGCTCTGGCCGGTGCCGACCGTCTCGAGGAAGACGAGCTCCTTGCCGGACGCGTCGAGCACGAGCAGCGCCTGCAGCGTCGCCTCCGCGAGCCCGCCGAGGTGGCCCCGCGTCCCCATCGAGCGGATGAACACGCCCGGGTCGAGGAAGTGGTCGGAGAGGCGGATGCGGTCGCCGAGCAGCGCGCCGTGCGAGAACGGGCTGGACGGGTCGACGGAGACGACGCCCACCTGCACGTCCTCGGCGCGGACGTGCCGGACGAGCGCGGAGATCAGGCTCGACTTGCCGACGCCGGGCGGGCCGGTCAGGCCGACCGCGTACGCGTTGCCGGTCTGCGGATAGAGCTCGCGGACGACGTCGTACGCGAGCGCGTCGCCGTTCTCGACGAGCGTGATCGCGCGCGCGAGCGCGCGCCGGTCGCCGTCGCGGACGCCGGCGGCGAGGGTCTCGCGTGTCCAGTCGCGGCGCCCGGCCACGACGGGTCACTCTAGTTGGTGGCCATCTCCACCTGGGCGGGCGTCCGCGCAGGCTCGCGGGCGAGCGCGTAGCCGACGACGGCCGCGACGGCGAACGAGCCGGCGGCGGCCGCCCAGACCCAGCGCGCGCCCCCGGCGGGCATGAGCGCGCCGGCGAGCACGGTCGAGAGCGCCTGCACGAGCCGCGTCCCGCTCATCAGCACCGTGACAGCGCGGCCGCGCACCTCGTCGCGCGCGCCGTTCTGCACGAGCAGCGCGTTGCAGACGATCGCGACGCCGTCGCCGACGCCGCCGACGACGCAGCACGCCGCCGCGACCCAGACGTTCGGGCTCGCCGCGCCCGCGCCGAAGGCGACCGCCATCACCGCGATCGAGATCCCGTACGTCGCCGGCACGCCGAGCCGCGCAGTCACGGTGCTGCTGAAGAAGCTGCCGAGCACGAGGCCGGTGCCGATCCCGCCGAAGAGCAGGCCGTAGCCGAAGTCGCCGGCCTGGAAGGTGTTCTTCGCGAGGAACACCTCGCTGACGCTGATGCTGCCGACGCCGAGCCCGGCGATCCCCCACGCGAGCAGCACCGCGAGCAGCATCCGCGAGCGCAGGACGGTCTGGAAGCCCTCCTTCAGGTCGGTCCAGTGGCCGCGCGTGAGCGCGACCGCGCTCTGCAGCTTGTGCTTCGGGATGCGCGCGATCAGCAGCGCCGAGACGAGGAACGAGACGGCGTTGATCCAGTACGCGGTGTGCGGGCTCGTCGCGGCGGTGAGCAGGCCGCCGATCACCGGCCCGATCGCCCAGCTGGCGTTCTCGATCGTCTGCAGGAGCGCGTTCGCCTCCGCGAGCTCCTGCTCGGGGACGAGGTTCGGCACGCCCGCGTACACCGCCGGCGAGAAGAAGCCGTTCGCGAGCCCGGCGACGAGCGCGAGCGCGACGATCGTCGGCGCGTCGCCGGCGAACGGCAGCGCGCAGAAGACGGCGGCGCGCAGCAGGTCGGCGCCGACCATCAACCGCCGGCGCTCCAGCCGGTCGATGAGCGGGCCGAGCATCAGCCCGACGAGGATCATCGGCACGAACTCGACGACGAGCACCGCGCCGACCCAGAGGCCCGCGTTCGTGCGGTCCTTGACGTCGATGGCGAGCGCGATCGCGGCCAGCAGCGTCCCGAAGCTGGAGCCGAACGTGGAGAGGAAGAGCAGCCGGAACTCGGGCAGCCGCAGCGGCTGGAGCTGTCTCAACGCGGACGGACGCACCACGGCCCGCGGGAGGCTAGCAGGCTTTTCGCGCTATATCGATACGCCCGAAAGGACGTGTCCCAAAGCGGCGTGCAGGACGTCGAGCTCGTCCGGCGCGCCCACCGTGATGCGGATCGCCTCGGGCGCGCCGAAGCCTTCGAGCGGCCGCACGATCACGCCTTCGCGCAGCAATCGGTCGAACACCGCGCGGCCGTCGCCGACCTCGACGTAGAGGAAGTTGCCGAGCGCCGGGCCCGCCGGCGCGAGCCCGTGCTCGCGCAGCATCCGCTCGAGGCGCGCGCGCCCGTCCGCGTTGACGGCGCGGCGGCGCGCGAGCTCGTCGGCGTCGTCGAGGCTCGCGAGCGCGGCCGCCTGCGCGGTCGCGGTCACCTCGAACGCGCGCCGCACCTTGCTCGTCGCCGCGACCACGTCCGCCGGTGCGATCCCGTAGCCGACGCGCAGGCCGGCCAGCCCGTAGATCTTCGAGAACGTGCGCAGCACGACCAGCCTGCGCCCGGACTTGAACAGCTCCTCCACCCCGTCGACGTACTCGGGGTCGTCGATGTACTCGAAGTACGCCTGGTCGAGCACGACGAGCACGTGCCCGGGCACGCGGTCGAGGAAGGCGAGCAGCTCCGCGCGCCCGTTGCCCGTGCCCGTCGGGTTGTTCGGATGGCAGACGTAGACGAGCTTCGTGCGCGGCCCGACCGCGTCGAGCAGCGCGTCGAGGTCGTACGTGTGCTCGCGCAGCGGCACCGTCCGCGGGACGGCGCCGAGCTTGAGCGCGTCGATCGGGTAGCTGGCGAACGACGGCCAGCCGCAGACGACCTCGTCGCCCGGGTCGAGGGTCGCCTGCGAGAGCCAGTCGATGACCGCGTCGGCGCCGCCGCCGACGACGACCTCCTCGAAGCGGACGCCGTGCCGTTCCGCGAGCGCGGCGCGCAGCGCCCAGACGCCGCCGTCGGGGTAGCGGTTCAGGTCGCGCGCGGCGCGCTCGATCGCCTCGAGCGCGGCCGGGAACGGCCCGAACGGACCCTCGTTCGACGCGAGCTTGACGACGCGCTCGAGCCCGAGCTCGCGCTGCACCTCCTCGACCGGCTTGCCCGGCTCGTACGGGACGAGCCCGGCGATCGCCGGCCGGAAGACGTCGGTCACTCCTCGCCGCCGCCGCCGCTGCGCTTCCGCCAGAAGAAGAGCGCGCCCCCGAGCGCGGCGAGCGCGCCGGCGGCCGCGCCGCCCGTCTTCGCGCTCGGCACCGCCTCGGACGCCTTCTTCTTCACGACCCGCTTGCTCACCTTGACGACGAGCCAGCCGACGACGGCGTTCCGCCTGTTCACGATCGACATGCGGAGACTCTACTCGCTCGGGGGTCGACGACCCGGTGAGAGAAAGGGTCCCTCCAGGGCCCGCGGGCGGCATGGCCCTGGAGGGTCAGGGACGAGGGCACGTCCTACAGGTGAAGATGCCGCGCCCCCTCACCTTCTTGCGCAATGGATTTGTGAAGTTCGTGTAAAGGCGCTACGGCTTGCCGTGGCCTTGACCCGGATCGCCCTGGCCCGGCTCCCCGAGGCCCGGGTCACCCTGTCCGGGAGGGGCGCCGTGCGGGTTGCCGGACGCCGGCTGCTGCTGCCGCCCGGTCGCCTGCGGCGGCGCAGGACGCGCCGGATGCGCAGGGTGCGCCGGATGCCGCGCGGCGGTCGTGGTCGCCGCGGGCGTCACGGGATGCTGCGGGTGCGTCGGATGCGCCGGGTGCGGCGGCTGTGCGGGATGCAGCGGCCCGGCGGGGTGCAGCGGCCGGACGGGATGCTGCGGGTGGACGTGCAGCGGCAGGACGACGCGGGCCGCCGGCCTCGAGGCGGAGGCGTGCACCGCGCGGGCGCGTGCGCGCTGCGGCCGGGCGTCGCGGCGGACGGGCAGCAGCGCCGTCGAGACGGCGGGAGCCACGCCGAGCACCGGCGGCCGCGCCGGAGGCCGATGCACGGTCGCCCGCGGGACGGCCGGCGCGGGCGCGGGCGGCGCCGGCGCGTGGTGGACGTCCCAGCCGATCCCGCCGGCGACGCCGGCGGTGACGACCACGGCCGCCGCCTTCGTCGCGAGCGCAGCTCCGCCGCCGCCGAAGAGCGTCGCGAGCGACTGCGGCAGCGGCACGGCGCCGAACGCCTTCAGCGCGGAGCGCTGCGCCCGCTGGCTGCGTGCGCAGCGACGGCACTCCTCGCATTCGCGCAGGTGCGCCCGCAGTTGCGAGCGCTCCGCGCGCGACAGCCTGCCGTCCAGCTGCCGCGAGATCGCCTGCTCGGCCTGGACGCACGTGAACGACGCCTCGAGCTGCTCGCGGAGCGCGCGGCGCGCACGGAAGAGCAGCGTCTCCACGGCGCTGACCGTCAGCCCGAGCACGCCGGCGATCTCGGCGTACGACCGTCCCTCCAGCTCGCGCATGACGAGCGCCGCACGCTGGTTGAACGCGAGGTGCCCGAGCGCGCGGCGGATGTCCTCCGGCGACGGCGCCCGCTCGTCGTCCTCGGCGACGAACGCGTCGGCGACGTCGTCGTCGAGCCCGACCTCCTGCACGCGCCGCGAGGCCTGGCGGAAGCGCTGCCGGCAGACGTTGTGCGCGATCGCGATCAGCCAGTTGTGCGGCGACTGCGGCGTCTCGCCGCGCTCGAGCGCGCGGTACGCGTTCATGAACGTCGTCTGCGCGACGTCCTCCGCGTCGGCGCGGTTGCGCAGCACCGCGTACGCGTAGCGGTACACGTCGAGCGCATGCCGACGGTAGAGCCGCTCGAAGGCCCGGTCCACGCCGTACCGGTGCGCCGTCCGAGGCGCCATGTCCTACTTGATGCCGGGAAGCTCCGGAACTTGCGGCACGCTCGGCGGCGGCGGCAGCTGCGGCACCGGCGGCAGCGCCGGGACGGGCACGGCGACCGCCGGGACCTCGACGGTCGCCGCCGGCGTCTCGACGGCGACGGGCGGCGTCGACACGGAGCTCGGCAGCGGCACCGGCACCGGCACCGCCGACGTCACGGGCGGGGGCGGCGCGGCCGCGGCGGGGGCCGCGGGCACGGGCGCGGGCGGCGCGGCGTGCGCAGACGGCGGAGGCTGCGACCGCTGCGGTGCCGGCGCGGCGGGTGCGGCCGCCGCCGCGGGCACGGGTGCGGGCGGCGGCGGCGCGGACGGCTGCCGTGGCGGTTCGGGCGGAGCCGAATGCCGGCGGTGCGCGACGTGCGTCCGCCGGACGCCGACCGCCGCCGCGACGACGGGCAGCGGCCGCGCGGAGCGCTGCAGCGGCACGACCGCCTCCGGCGCGCGCGCCCGGGGCGCCGAAGGCGCGACGTCGCGGCCGACGGCGATCCCGCCGACGGCGAGACCGGCCGCGGCGACGACGGTCGCCGCCTTCGCGGCGACGCCCGTCCCCGCCTCGTCCGCGTGCCGGAACGGCAGCAGCAGGAGGCCGCGCAGCAGCTCGCGCTGCCGTCGCAGCGAGCGCCTCGCGCGCGCGATCAGCGACTCGACGGCGGTGACGCTGACGCCCAGGGTCGCCGCGATCTCCGGATAGGTGCGCCCCTCGAGCTCGCGCAGCGCGAGCGCGTCCCGTTGGTTCGCGGGCAGCTCGCCGAGCGCGTGCAGCACCTGCCTCGCCTCCGCCTGATCCGCCGGGCCGGCGGCGGGGACGGCCGCCGCCGCCTCGAGCGCCACCTCGCGCGGCCGCCGCTGCGTCCAGCGCGCGCGCGAGCGGATCGCGTTGTGCGCGATCGCGATCAGCCAGCTGTGCGGGCGCTCGGGGCGCTCCCCGCGCCGGTAGGCGCGGAAGGCGTTCAGGAACGCCGTCTGCGTGACGTCCTCGGCCTCCGCGGGATTGCGGACGACCGAGAGGGCGAACCGGTAGACGTCACCCGAGTAGCGGCGGTAGAGCCGCTCGAAGGAGTCGGTCGCCGTGGCCGCCATGGCCTGCGCCCCTAGCGGCAGGCGAGACCGTAGGCGATCGAGACGAGCGCGCAGGCGGCCGCGACTGCGGTCAGGACGAAGAGGAGCGCGAGTGGCACGTCGGGGTAACGCCCGACGTGCCGCTGCGGTTACGCGGGCGCCGCGGCCCTCGGCTTGCGGTTCGGCACGTGGATCGCCCGGCCGAGCGCGACGAGCCCGGCTTCCTTGATCGCCTCCGAGAGCGTCGGGTGCGGCGCGACGCCGTCGGCCACCGTCTCGACCGTCGACTCGGCGTCGATCGCGACGACGCCCGCCTCGACCATGTCGGTCACGTGCGGCCCGACCATGACGAGCCCGAGCAGCTCGCCGTAGCGCGTCTCGTGGATCGACTTGACCCAGCCGACCGTCTCGTCCTGCATGACCGCGCGCGCGTTCGCGATCCACGGGAACTGCCCGACGGCGACGTCGTCGCCGTACTCCTCGCGCGCCTCGGCCTCGGTGAGGCCGACGGCGGCGATCTCCGGGTCGGTGTAGATCGGGCGCGGCACCGCGCGGACGTCGACCGTCGCCTCGTGCCCGCAGGCGTTCTCGGCGGCGACCTCGCCCTCGCGGAACGCGGTGTGCGCGAGCTGCCAGTAGCCGGCGCAGTCGCCGACCGCGTAGATGTGCGGGACGCCGGTGCGGCGGTGGTCGTCGGCCGCGATCCCCTTGCGGCGGTCGTACTCGATCCCCGCGGCCTCGAGGCCGAGGTCGTCGACGACCGGGCCGCGCCCGACCGAGACGAGCATCAGGTCGGCCTGCACGCTCTCGCCGTCGCCGAAGACGACCGTGAGCTGCGAGCCGTCGTCGTGCACCTCCTTGCACTGCTTGCCGAGCTGCAGCGAGATGCCGCGCTTGCCGAACTGCTTCGCGAGCTCCTTCGCCGCGTCCGCGTCCTCCTGCGGGATCAGCGTGTCGAGCATCTCGATGATCGTCACCTCGGAGCCGAAGCGGTCGAAGATCGACGCGAACTCGCAGCCGATGATGCCGCCGCCGAGGATGACGAGCCGGCGCGGCACCTCCGTCTGCGCGAGCAGGCCGGTCGAGTCGACGCAGCGCGGCGAGTCGAGGCCCGGGATCGGCGGGCGGAGCGGGTACGAGCCGGTGGCGACGATCGCGCTCTTGAACGTCACGTCCTCGCCGCCGTCGACGGCGATCGTGCTCGCGTCGCGGAAGCGGCCGTAGCCCTTCACCCACTCGACGCCGTTCGCCTTGAAGAGCCCCGCGACGCCCTGTGTCATCTGCTTGACGACGCCGGCCTTCCAGTCGTTCGAGGCGGCGAAGTCGAGCTGCGGCTCGCCGACGCGCACGCCGAACTTCCCGAAGCTCTCGTGCGCCTCCCTGAGCGCGAACGCGGTCTGCACCCACGCCTTCGTCGGGATGCAGCCGACGCGCAGGCAGGTGCCGCCGAGCTCCGGCTCCTTCTCGATGCACGCGACCTTCGCACCGAGCTGTGCGGCGCGGATCGCAGCGGTGTAGCCGCCGGGGCCGCCCCCGAGAACGGCGACGTCAACGTCCATTCGCGGTCTCCTCAGTCGTCATCTCAGCTGGTCAAGGCTAGTCGCATCGTCACCGCGTACGGCGTCTCGCGAACCGGCTCGAAGCCGAACTTGCCGTAGTAGGCCGTCTGCTCCTCGGCGGCGCTCAGGCTGATCGCGTCGTAGCCCTCGGCGCGCGCGCGGTCGAGCAGCGCGGTCAGCATCTCCGTGCCGATGCCGCGGCCGCGCCGGGCGGGGACGACGGCGAGCGTCAGCTCCGGCGTGCGCTCGTCGACGAAGCCGAAGCCCGGCTGCCGCTCGGTGAAGAGCCGGTACCACGCCGCGCCTGCCGGGTGCGGGCCGTCGAGCGCGAGCACGCCCGCGTCGCCGGGCCGGCCCCAGTTCTGCACGTAGCGGTAGACCGGCCGCTCGCGGTCCTCCTCGAGCCGCCAGTAGTACGCGTGCCGCAGCATGTCGCGCAGGAACCGGATGTCCCGGAGCTCCACCGGCCGGAGCATCGCTAGAGCTCTTGCGCGAGTTGGATCCGATTCCCGTCCGGGTCGTAGACGTCGAGCAGCCGCATGACGCCCTGCGGGATCTCGACGACGACGCCGACGTCGACGCCGGCGGCGCGCAGCCGCTCCGCCTCGGCCTTGACGTCGTCGACGTCGACGTGCGCGACCGGCCCGTCCTCGCCCGGCTCGCCCTCCGCGAGGCCGACCTCCATCGCGCCGCGGCGCACGTGCGACCAGCGCTCCTGGAAGTCGACGGCGTCCTCCTCGAAGCCGAGCGTCTCGCGGTAGAAGCGCCGTGCCGCGTCGAGGTCCCGGACGTGGTACCAGACGGTCGGCGCCATCGACTACAGCGCGAGGCCCGGGTCCTGCAGCATCGCCTTGATCGTCTTCAGGAACTCGGCGCCCGTCGCCCCGTCGACGGCCCGGTGGTCGCACGTCAGCGTCATGGTCATGATCGGCAGCACGTGCAGCTCGGCCTCGCGCGGGACGACCAGCTCGCGGGTCTGGCCGACCGCGAGGATCGACGCCTGCGGCGGGTTCAGCACGGCGATGAAGACGTCGACGTCGTACATGCCGAGGTTCGAGATCGTGAACGTCCCGCCCTCGAGGTCGTCGGCCCTGAGCTTGTTGTCGCGCGAGCGCGAGACGAGGTCGCCGCGCACCTGAGCGATCTGCGCGATCGTCAGCTGCTCCGCATTGCGCACGACCGGGACGACGAGCCCCTGCGGCGCCGCGACGGCGATGCCGACGTTCGCGTTCGGGAACGCCTGCAGCGCGTCGCCGGTGAACTGGACGTTCATGTCGCGGTGGCGCATCAGCGCCTGCGCGCACACCTTCGTCAGGACGTCGGTGACCGTGATCCGCACGTCCGGGTTCAGCTCGCGCTGCTTCTGCACGAGCTCCTGCGTGCGCGTCATGTCGACGTCGACGGTGAGCTGGAAGGCGGGCACCGTCCACGCCTCCGTCAGCCGGCGCGCGATCGTGCGGCGCACGTTCGAGAGCGGCCGCGACTCGACCTCGCCCGTCGGAGCAAGTAACAGCCTGTCACTTGCCGGGGTCGCGGGCTGCGCCTGCGCGCGCTCGACGTCCTCCGCGACGATGCGCCCGTCCGGGCCGGTGCCGCGGATCGAGGAGAGCTCGACGCCCTTCTCGCGTGCGATCCGGCGCGCGAGCGGCGAGGCCTTGATGCGGCCGTTCGTGCTCGCGGCGTCGGCGCTCGGCTGCGGCTGCTCCTGCTCCTGCGCCGCCTCGGCGGCGGCGGCGCGGCCCTGCTCGCGCTCGGGCTCGCGCTTCGGCGCCTCGGCCGGCTTCTCGGCGGAGGCGGGCGCCTCCTCGCCCTCGTCGCCGATGAAGCCGATCGTCTGCCCGACCGGCACCTCGCCCGCGTCGACGGCGATCTTCAGCAGCACGCCCGAGGCCTCGGCCTCGACCTCCTGCGTCACCTTGTCGGTGTCGAGCTCGTAGAGCGGCTCGCCCTTCTCGACGGCCTCGCCCTCCGACTTGAGCCACTTGACGATCGTGCCCGACTCCATCCCCTGCCCGAGCCGGGGGAGCTTGACCTCGGTCGCCACGCCTACGCCTTGTCGACCGTCCGGAGGACCGCCTGCAGCACGTCCTCCGCGTGCGGGACGACGAACTGCTCCATCACCGGCGCGAACGGCAGCGGCGTGAACTTCGCGCCCACGCGCTCGATCGGCGCGTCGAGCCAGTCGAACGCCTCGTACTGCAGCACCGCCGCGACCTCGGCGCCGAAGCCCATCCGCGTCACCGCCTCGTGCGCGACGACGGCGCGATTCGTCTTCTTCACCGACGCGACGAGCGCCTCGGTGTCGAGCGGCTGCAGCGTCCGCGGGTCGACGACCTCGACCGAGACGCCGCGCGACTCCGCCTCCTCCGCCGCCCGCAGCGACTCGTGCACGAGCCGGCCGGTCGCGATCACCGTCACGTCCTCGCCCTCGCGGTGCACGCGCGCCTTGCCGATCGGGATCGGCTCGATCTTCTCGGGGACCTCCCCCTTGATCCCGTACAGCGTGCGGTGCTCGAAGAAGACGACCGGGTTGTCGTCGTAGATCGACGACCAGAGCAGCCCGCGCACGTCCTCCGGCGTCGACGGGAACACCACCTTCAGGCCCGGGATGTGGACGAACCACGCCTCGAGTTGCTGCGCGTGCTGCGCGCCCGGCGACCAGCCCGCCCCGCCCTGCGTGCGGAAGACGACCGGCACCGTCACCTGGCCGCCCGACATGTAGCGGTGCTTGGCGGCCTGGTTGACGATCTGCTCCGACGCGAGCGTGAGGAAGTCCTCGTACATGATCTCCGCGATCGGCCGCATCCCCTGCACGGCGGCGCCGATCGCCGCCCCGGCGAGCGCCATCTCGGCGATCGGCGTGTTGCGGATGCGCTCCGGCCCGAACTCCTCGAGCAGGCCGTGCGTGACGCCCATCGAGCCGCCCATCTCGGCGATGTCCTCGCCCATGATGAAGACGTCGTCGTCCTGGCGCATCGCGGTCGCGATCGCGTCGCGGACCGCCTCGCGGTAGCTGAGCTCAGGCATAGACGTTCTTCAGGGCGTCCTCGGGCGCGGGATCGGTGCCGGCCTTCGCGAACTCGACAGACGCCTCCGCGATCTCGGTCGCCTCGGCGTCGAGCTCCTCGAACTCCTCGTCGGAGAGGCCGATCCGCTCGCGCAGGAGCGTGATCGGGTCGCGTGTCGCCGCGAGCTGCTTCGCCTCGTCCTTGTCGCGATAGACCTGCGGGTCGCCGATGTAGTGGCCGTGCAGGCGGGCGGTGTCGAGATGGACGAAGACCGGCCCCTTGCCGGAGCGCGCGTGCTCGAGCGCCTGCCGGGCGGTCTTGTACACCGCCTCGACGTCCTGGCCGTCCGCCTTCAGCGCCTTCATCCCGAACGCCTTCGCGCGGTCGGAGAGGTCGCGGATCGGCGAGTGCTGCGACTCCGGCGTCGACTCGGCCCACTTGTTGTCCTCGAGCACGAAGACGGCGGGCACCTTCCAGAGCTGCGCCAGGCCGAGCGCCTCGTGGAACGTGCCGATGTTCGTCGCGCCGTCGCCGAAGAACGCGACCGCGACGCGCGGCTCGCCCCGCAGCTGGAACGCGAGCGCCGCGCCGGCGATCTGGGGCAGACCGCCGCCGACGACCGCGTTCGCGCCGATGTTCCCGTGCTGGATGTCGTACAGGTGCATCGAGCCGCCGTAGCCGTGCGAGCAGCCCTCCGTCTTCCCGTACAGCTCGGCCATCAGCTCGTTCGGGTGCGTTCCCTTCGCGAGCGTGTGCCCGTGCGCGCGGTGCGTCGAGGCGATGACGTCGCCGTCCTCGAGCGCGCGGCAGACGCCGACGGCGCACGCCTCCTGGCCGATCGCGACGTGCAGGAATCCCGGCAGTTCGCCCGCGCGGAAGCGCTCCTCGACCTTCTCCTCGAAGCGCCGGATCAGCAGCATCTCGCGCAGGACGTCCTTCAAATCGCTCTTCGGAAGCGTGCTCTTCTTCTCTTCGACCTTGGCCACGGGCTGAGTGTACGGTTCGGCCGATGCAGGCCGTCGAACAGTGGAACACGATCGAACGGGGCCTGGATCCGAAGTGGCAGGACGCGCGTCTCGACTTCGTTCCGGACGACGCCGCGCGCAGCGGACGCGCCGCCGCACTGCTCGGGCCGGCCGGCCCCGGGCGCATGGGCAACGCGATCCGCTTCTACGCGGCGCGCCGCGGCGGCGGCGTCGGACCCGAAGCGGTCCGGCGGATGTTGAGGCGAATCGACGACGAGGGGATCGCCGGCACCTTGACGCTGGTCTCGTCGGACGCGGCGCCCCCGGAGCCGGTGATCTCGCGTGCGTCGCTGGCGGCGGAATGGGACGCCGCCGTCGCGGTGCTGCCCGGCGACTGGAGCGACCTGCTCTGCGACCTCGAGCTGACCTCCTCCGACCACGTCGAGCGCGGGGCGCTGCTGCTCGCGCCGCTCAACCCGATCCAGGGGATCGGGCGGCCGGGCTTCCGCTTCCGCGCGGCGCGCGACTTCGGCTACGGCGCCTCGAGCCAGATGGTGCGGCGCTGCCTCGCGCGGCTCGACGAGGAGCGCATCCCCGGCGAGATCCGCATCCTCCGCGTCCTCTCGGACACGCACCCGGTCTACACGCAAGGCCCCGTCTGGCGGATCGGCGAGCGCTCGGTCTAGTGACGGGCGACCCGGTCTCCTGGAAGGTCGTCGAGCGCGGCTGGAAGGTGGTCGGCGAGCGCGGCGAGGAGCTGGGGCGGGTGCACGAGATCACGGGCGAGCCCGAGGCGGACATCTTCGACGGCGTCGAGGTGTCGCGCGGGCTGCTCGAGCGGACGGAGTACGTCCCGTCGGAGCGCGTCGTCGCGATCCGGCAGGGCGAGGTCGTCGTCCGCTCGTGAGCGTCGGCGCGACGGGGCTCGCCCGGGAGCGGGTCTCGTGAGCGCCCTCGAGCTGGCGGCGCGGGTGCGCGCGGGCGAGGTGTCGTGGCGCGAGCTCGCGGACGCATGCCTCGAAGGAGCGCATGCCGATCCGTGCAACGCGTTCACGTACGTCGCCGACGAGCCGCGGCCGCCGGTCGAGGGCGCGCCGTTCACCGGCGTCCCGATCGCGATCAAGGACCTGAACGACGTCGCCGGGATGCCGACCACGTACTCGTGCCGCGCGTACGCGCGCAACGTGGCCGCGGCCGACGCCGCCGTGACGCGGCGGATCCGCGACGCCGGCTTCGTGATCGTCGGCAAGACCAACACGCCCGAGTTCGGGACGATCGCGCAGACCGAGTCGGAGCTGAACGGCGCCTGCCTCAATCCGTGGGACACGACGCGCACGCCCGGCGGCTCCAGCGGCGGCGCGGCGGCCGCGGTCGCCTCCGGCGTGCTGACCGTCGCGCACGCGAGCGACGGCGGCGGCTCGATCCGCGTGCCCGCCTCGTGCTGCGGGCTCGTCGGGATCAAGCCGTCGCGCGGCCGCGTCTCCCCCGCGCCCTACGTCTCCGGCTCGCTCGGGCTCGGCACCTCCGGGCCGATCGCGCGGACGGTGCGCGACGCGGCAGCGCTGCTCGACGCGATGCGCGGCAACGAGCCGGGCGACATGTACGTCGCGCCGGAGCCGGAGCGGCCGTACCTCGAGGAGTGCGAGCGGGAGCCCGGTCGGCTGCGCGTCGCGGTGACGACGGCGCCGCCGGCAGACGTCCCCGTCGAGCCCGAGTGCGCGGCCGCCGCGCACGACGCGGCCGGGCTGCTCGCGGAGCTCGGCCACGACGTCGTCGAGGCGACGCCGCCGTGGCAGGCGGGCGAGCTGCTGCTCGACTTCATCCGCGTCTGGCAGGTCGGGCCGGCGACGGCGGGCGTCGAGGATCTGTCGCTGCTCGAGCCGCTGAACCGCGCGCTGGCCGAGCAGGCGCGCGCGACGCCGTCGCCCGAGTACGTCGCCGCCGTGACGGCGCTGCAGACGGTCGTGCGGCAGGTGGTCGCGTTCTGGGCGGACGTCGACGTCGTCGTGACGCCGACGCTGGCGCAGCTGCCGGTCCCGATCGGGTGGACGTGGGAGGACACGGACGGCGACCCGCTCGCCGCGTTCGCGCGGCAGACGCTCTTCACGCCCTTCACGCCGCTGGTCAACGTGACCGGCCAGCCGGCCCTCTCGCTGCCGCTCGCCTGGTCGGCGTCGGGGCTGCCGGTCGGCGTCCAGTTCGTCGGGCGGCCCTTCGACGAGGCGACGCTCGTCCGCCTGGCGGCGCAGCTCGAGGCAGCGCGGCCGTGGGCGGGACGTTTCCCGCCCGCTCCCGTCGGCAACAGCTAGTCCCGATGTTGCGGAAGCTGCTCTGGAGTGGGATGTACGCCGGGCTCGGGGCCGCAGCGACGATGGGCGCGCGCCGGGCCGCCTCCTCGATCTGGCGGCTCGCCACCGGCGAGGAGCCGCCGGCCAAGCGATGAGCGCGCTCGACTCCGTCGCGGACAAGCTGCGCAGCAAGTCGGAGGAGCTCGCCGGCCGGGGTGGGATCAAGGACAAGCTCGCCGACGAGCTGGCCGAGGACGCCGAGTTCCTCCGGAAGCTGAAGCCGGAGCTGATCAGGCGCCGCGCGAAGGGCGACGCGCCGACGGACTCCGAGCCGGGCGGGCCGCGCAACGGGCCGTCCGGGCCGCAGCTCGAGGCGCGGCCGGCGTCCGAGGAGACGGCTGTGTCGCCGGCGTCGGCGTCGGCGTCGGCGACCGCGAAGCCTGCGGCGCCGCGGAAGCCGTCCGGAGGGGGCAGCGGCGGGGGGCCGAACCCGTTCGTCGTGATCGGAATCGCACTCGTGGCCGGGGTCGTGCTCGCGAAGTGGCTCGACTGGAGAGGCCATGCCCACCCGCGCTGGTGAGGCTCGCTCGACCGAGCGCGGGCTCGGCGCGGCCGCGAAAGCGGTAAGCGACCGGATCAGCTCGATCGTCCGGCTCGAGCTCGAGCTCGCCGTCTCGGAGCTGAAGCGCAAGGTCGTCGCGCTCGGGCTCGGGATCGGGCTGCTCGTCGGAGCGGGCCTCTTCCTGCTCTTCATGCTCGGCTTCGCGTTCGCGACGGTCGCGGCGGCGTTCGCGACGTTCCTGTCGACGTGGCTCGCGCTGCTGATCGTGACGGGGATCCTGCTCCTGCTCGCCGGGCTGCTCGGCTTCCTCGGCGTGACGGCGATCGCGAAAGGGTCGCCGCCGGTGCCGGAGCAGGCGATCCAGGAGGCGAAGCTGACCTCGGAGGCGCTGAAGAATGGCCGCTAAGAGCGAGACGCAGATCCGGGACGAGCTGCGGACGGAGCGCGCGGCGCTCGCGGACGCGGTGCACGACCTGCGCGCGGAGCTCGGCGCGGCCGCCGACGTCAGCGGCAGGCTCCGCTCGAAGCTGCCGATCGTCGCCGCCGGCGCGTTCGGCCTCGGCTTCTTCAAGGCGGGCGGTGTCGGCGCGACGATGCGCCTCCTCTTCCGCCGCGGCCGCGAAGGCGAGCAGAAGGCGAAGGTCGGCCGCTTCTCGCTGATCGACCGCGGCTAGCGCGGGCCCGGCGTTCCGGGCGGTCCGGCGGCCGGCGCCGTGCGGTGCGCGTCCGGGCGTGACGAAGTCGTGACGGTACTTAGTACCGGTCGTTCCGCCGCCCGGACGGCAGCATTCGCCCGGAGCCCGGCGGCGCGACGAAGTCGTGCGGGTAATAGGTACCGACACGAATCCGTCACGGCGTCACGAAGTCGTACGGGTAATAGGTACCGACACGACTTCGTCACGGAACGTGCGAAGGGCGGCCCTTGGGGCCGCCCTTCGCGGGGGTGGAACCGATGCCGCTCGGGCTACAGGCGGGCGCCTGCCGTCCGGCGGCGGAGGGCCAGGCCGCCCAGGATCAGCCCGGCGGCGACGAGGACCGCCAGCCACACCGGGAAGCCGGTGAACGGCAGCGTCCCGCCGGTCACGTGCGTGACCGTGCCGAGGACGCCGTGGTTCGGCTTCGCCTTGGCGGCCTTCGGCTTCGCGAGCGACGTCTGCGCGCCCTGGACGCCGCCGGCCGAGGCCGTCGTCGTCACGGTGACCGTCGAGCCCGGCGTCGTGACCGTCTGGGCCGGGGTCGTCACGGTGACCGTCGAGCCCGGCGTCGTCACCGTCGAGCCCGGCGTCGTCACCGTCTGGCCCGGCGAGGTCACGATCACGGGCGCCTCGTTCACCGTCGTCGTCGGCGGCGGCGTCGCGGCCGCGGGCGTGGTCGGCGTGCCCGTCGTGTTCGGGGTGACGGCGGCGGCGACCGGCTTGCAGCCGTTGTTGAAGATCGCCTGGCCGTTCGTGTCCCAGTTGGCCGTGTACGTGACGCCGTTGATCGTCGTCGGCGGGATGATGTCGCCCTTCGCGGCGGTGTGACCGTTCTTCAGGGCGTGGTAGTCGACGGTGATCATCACGTACGGGTTCGTCGCCGAGCCCGTCGCGTGGCAGAGCGTCACCTTGTGCTCCTGCGGCTGCTCCGGCGTCTTCGTCGGCGACGTCGCCGACACCGACTCGCCGTGGCGGCAGCGGTTGTAGATCGACTGGCCGTTCGTGTCCCAGTGCTTCGAGTAGACGTGGCCCTGGTAGCTGAACGACGGTGCGATCACGTCCTCGTGCTTCACGATCTCCGCGAGCTTCTCGGTCGTCGTCGTCGAATAGACCCAGCGGCCGTTCACCTGGTGGCAGTAGCCGACGATCTGCACCGGGGCGGTGACGTGCACCGTCGTCGGCTTGTTCGGCTGCCGACCGCCGCTGACGCAGCCGCACGAGCCGTGCTCCGACGAGCCGCCGGACTGCTGCGAGGAGCCCGACGTGCAACCCGTCGCGGAGTAGTGCTTGATCGCGTGGACGTCGACGCCGCCGCTCGGGTTGTTCTTGTGGCCGCAGTCGTACGTCTTGTGCGGCTGGCTGTTACCCGGGCCCGTCAGCGGCTGGCTCGCCGGCGCACCGCGCGACGCGGCGATCTCCGCCGCCGTCTTGCCGTTGCCGTACCGCTTCGAGACGTCCGGCTTCGCGCCGACCGTCGTGTGCGTCCAGTGCTGGGTCGTCGAGGACGGCTTGACGCCGGCCTGCGTCGACGAGCCGGCCGACTGCTGCGACTGCACCTGCGACTGCGCCTGAACCTGCGACTGCGACTGGGGCTGGGCAGGCTGCACCGGCTCGGACTGGTGCCCGTGCCACGAGCCGGACTGGTGCGACGAGCCGGACTGCTGCGGTTGCTGCTGCGGGGCAGGCTGCACCGGCTGGGACTGCGGCTGCTGCCACTGCTGCTGATAGTGGCCCGACGCGCTCCCGGAGTTACCGTGACCGTGGCCCGGATCGGCCAGCGCCGCCCCAACGAAGAACGCCGTGAACAGCGCCGTCGCGACCGCAAACGCGCAAGTGGCCGCGAGGCGCACATGGTGTCGCCTCATTCCTTTCGTCTCCTGATCTCGATTGCCGCAACATCACCCGAGTGCGGGTACGGCGGATCAACGATCTAGAACTTGAAAGGGATACGGCTAGGGCAAAGAAACGGTAAAAGACTTCCGTCGGACCGGATGTCTGTCGACGCCATACCCGTCCCGACCGCGGCGAGCAGCAGGGCCACGCCGCTCCTACGGCGGCCCGCGCCGACCGGATTGCTACGCCCGCAGGACGGCGCCGAAGCGGGAGGCGAGCGCGTCGACGATCCGCGCCCGGACGGCGGCCGCCTCCTCGTCCGTGAGCGTCCGCTCCGGCGAGCCGAAGGCGACCCGGAACGCGAGCGACCGCTTCCCCTCCCCCAGCTGCGAGCCGCGGTACTCGTCGAAAACGCTTGCGTCGCGGAGCTCGGGTGCGCCCGCCTCGCGGATCGCGCCCAGCAGCGCGCCGGCCGGCACCTCCTCGTCGACGACGAAGGCGAGATCCTGCCGCACCTCCGGGAACGGCGACACT
The DNA here is from genome assembly GCA_035708345.1 of Gaiellaceae bacterium. GTDB lineage: Bacteria > Actinomycetota > Thermoleophilia > Gaiellales > Gaiellaceae > Palsa-739. The sequence continues at coordinate 20,011 of DASSSR010000014.1, read as the reverse complement.
TCCGTGAACGTCACCGCCGCCGGCGCAGCCGCCGCGAGCGCGTCGAGATCGAGCTCGAACGCGCCCCACGTCCCCTCGAGCGCGGTCGGGTGCAGCTCGCCGAACCAGCCCTCGGCCGTCCGCGCCGCCTTGCCGGGATGGAGCAGCGGCTCGTCGCCGCGCTCGACCGCCGGCGCGAGCTTCAACGCCCCGTACACCTGCTCGACCGCCCACGCCGCCTCGGCGATCCCGCCCTCGACGACGCCGGCGACATGCCAGGCCTCTCTCGGCAGCGGCCCGCCGGAGGCGCGGTAGACGCGCGCGATCTCGAAGAGCGCGATCTCGGCGTTCCCCCAGGCGACGTTCCGCCCCGCCGCCTCGACGAGCGACGGCGCGAGCTCCGTCCGCAACGCCGCGGCCTCGCTCGAGAGCGGCTCGGGCAGCCGGTAGTCGCCGGCGGCGACGAACGTCGGCGTGTAGGCCTCCGAGAACCCGCAGCCGACGAGCGCGTCCTCGACGACGCGCCGCGCGCGCTGCCACGGCGTCAGCCGCCCGAACGAGACGTCGCGCCTCGGCAGCGTGAACGGGATCTCCTCCATCCGGAAGCGCGCGACCTCCTCGACGAGGTCGATCTCGCGCGTGACGTCTCGCGCCCGCCAGCTCGGCACGCGGTAGCCGTCGCCTGTCCGCTCGAAGCCGATGCGGCCGAGGATCTCCGGCGCGTCCGGCACCTCGAGCCCGAGCACGCCGGTGACGCGCTCCGGCCGCAGCGCGACCACCGCCGGCTCCGGGAGCGCCGCCTGCACGTCCGTCGCTCCCGTCCAGCGTGCGCCCGAGAGCTCGACGATCAGCCGCGTCGCCATCGTCGCCGCGTGCCCGGCGGCGTGCGGGTCGACGCCCTTCTCCCAGCGGTTCGAGCCCTCCGTGCGCAGCGCGAGCCGCTCGGACGAGCGGAGGATCCCGATCGGCTCGAAGTTCGCCGCCTCGAGCAGGACGCTCGTCGTGCGCTCCGACACCTCCGTCTCCTCGCCGCCCATGATCCCCGCGAGCGCGACCGAGCGGTCGGCGTCCGCGATCATCAGGTCGGCCGGGTCGAGCTGCCGCAGGGTGCCGTCGAGGGTGCGGATCTGCTCGCCGGCGTGCGCGCGCCGCACGACGACGCGGCCGCCCCGGAGCGTGTCGAAGTCGAAGACGTGCAGCGGGCTGCCGAGCGCGAGCATCACGTAGTTGGTCACGTCGACGACGTTCGAGATCGCGCGGACGCCGGCCGCGCGCAGCCGCGCCTTCAACCAGACCGGCGACTCGCCGACCGCCACGTCGCGGAAGAGCCGGCCGACGTAGCGGGGGCAGCCGGCGGGATCCTCGACGGTGACGTCGACGCGCTCGTCTCCGTCCCGCGCCGGCTCGCTGCCGTCGAGCGGCACGAGCTCGCCGCCGCAGAGCGCCGCCACCTCGCGCGCGAGGCCGTAGACGGAGAGCAGGTCGGGCCGGTTGCCGGTCGCCTCGACATCGAGCACCTCCTCGACGAGCGGCAGCACCTGCGCGAGCGGCGTGCCCGGCTCGAGCGCGTCGTCGAGCACCATGATCCCGCTGTGGTCGGTGCCGAGGTCGACCTCGTCCTCGGCGAGGATCATCCCCTCCGACACCTCGCCTCGCAGCTTGCGCCGTTCGAGCGTGAGCCCGTTCGGCAGGGTCGCGCCCGGGAGCGCGACCGCCACTTTCGCGCCGGCGCCGAAGTTCCAGGCGCCGCAGACGATCGAGTACGGGCGGTCCTCGCCGACGTCGACCTTCGTCAGCTGCAGCCGGTCGGCGTTCGGGTGCTTGTCGGCCGCGAGCACGTGCCCGACGCGGAAGCGCGAGAGGTCGCCCGGCACGCCGCGGCGCTCGACCCCGTTCACCTCGGCGGTCGAGATCGAGAGCGCGTGCGCGATCTGCTCGGTCGTCGCGTCGACGCGCGCGTACTCGCGCAGCCAGGACATCGGGACGCGCATCAGAACTGCCTCAGGAAGCGGAGGTCGTCGTCCCAGAACGGGCGGATGCCGGGAATTGCGTGCCGCAGCTGCGCGGTGCGCTCGATGCCCATGCCGAACGCGAAGCCGGTGTACTCCTCCGGCCCCCAGCCGACGAACTCGTACAGGTACGGGTCGACCATCCCCGACCCGCCCATCTCGATCCAGCCCGAGTGCTTGCAGACCGGGCAGCCGGCGCCGCCGCACGCGAAGCACGAGACGTCGGGCTCCATCGACGGCTCCGTGAACGGGAAGTAGTGCGTGCGGAAGCGAACCTCGCGCTCGGGCCCGTACAGCTGCCGCATCACGTGGAGGAGCGTTCCCTTCAGGTCGGCCATCGTGATCCCCACGTCGATCGCCAGCCCCTCGAACTGGTGGAAGATCGGGAAGTGCGTCGCGTCGATCGTGTCGCGCCGGTAGACGCGGCCGATCGAGACCATGTAGATCGGCGGCCGCTGCGCCTCCATCTTGTGGATCTGCGCCGGCGAGGTCTCCGTGCGCAGCACGGTGTCGCGGTCGAGGTAGAGGCTCGCGCGCGGCGACCGCGACGGGTGCCAGTCGGGGAAGCCGAGCGCGTCGAAGTTGTACCGCGTCGTCTCGACCTCGCGGCCGTCGACGATCTCGTAGCCGAGGCCGAGGAAGATGTCCTCGACGTCGCGCCGCACCTGCGTCGAGGGGTGCAGCGAGCCGCGGCGGCGCGGCTTCACCGTTCCGAGCAGCCCGGCCGGCAGCGTCACGTCGACACGCTCGGTCGCGAGCCGCTGCTCGAGCGCGGCCCGCTCGAGCTCCTCCTGCCGCGACGAGACCGCGGCCTCGATCGCCTCGCGAACGGCGTTCAACGCCATCCCGCTCTCGCGGTCGCGCACGTCGCGGAGCGCGAGCTTCAGCGGCGACTTGCGGCCGAGGTACGCGACGCGCGCGTCGTCGAGCTCCGCGAGCGTGCGCGCGGCGGCGACGGCGGCGAGCGCCTCCTCCCTCAGCCCCTCCGGATCCACGGCGGCGACTGTATCCAACGGTTTCTCCTCCTCTCGTGGCTGCAGCGTCTCGGCGGAAGCGCCCCGGCTGCGTGGAGGAGACGACGCTCGCTCAGCGCGGCCGGGGCCGCATAAAGAAGCTGAGCGCGCGCGCGTGCATCGACCGGCAGGATACCGCGAATGGCCGACTACGACGTGTGGGCGCCCGACTACGACGTGTGGGCGGCGGAGATGACCGAGGACGTCCCGTTCTACGTCTCGCTCGCGCACGAGGCCGCCGAGCCGATCGTCGAGCTCGCTGTGGGCACCGGGCGCGTCGCGATCGCGATCGCACGCGAGACGGGCAAGCGGGTGATCGGGATCGACCGCTCGCCGGCGATGCTCGCCGTCGGCCGGGAGCGCGCGGGCGACCTGCCGGTCGAGCTGCGCGAGGGCGACTTCCGCGACTTCACGGTCGAGCAGCCGGTCGAGCTCGTCGTCTGCCCGTTCCGGTCGCTCCTGCACGCGCCGACCTGGGCCGACAAGCGCGCCGTGTTCGACGCGGCGGCGCGCGCGCTGAAGCCGGGCGGCCGCTTCGCGTGGAACGCCTTCGTCTTCAGCCCGTTCGTCGCGGCCGCGAACCACGGCCGGCGCAGCGAGCTGGAGGACGGCCGCTGGGAGGGGGTGCGGCAGGTCCCGGCGGACAACCGCGTCGACCTGACGCGCGGCCGCGGCGACCGCGCCGACGGGACGGTACGGCTCTGGTGGGCCACGCGCTCCGAATGGGAAGGGCTCGTCGAGGCGGCCGGCCTCGAGGTGGAGGCGCTCTACGGCTGGTTCGACCGGCGTCCGTTCGACGAGGACTCGGCGGAGTTCGTCTTCGTCGCGCGGAAGCCGACCGCATGAGCGACTACGACGCCTGGGCGCACGACTACGACCTGTGGGCAGCCGGGACGACGGCGGACGTCCCGTTCTACGTCTCGCTCGCGCACGAGGCCGCGGAGCCGATCGTCGAGCTCGCGGCCGGGACGGGCCGGATCGCGATCCCGATCGCGCGCGAGACGGGGAAGCGCGTGATCGGGATCGACCGCTCGCCGGCGATGCTCGCCGTCGGCCGCGAGCGCGCGGGCGACCTGCCGGTCGACTTCCGCCTGGGGGACTTCCGCGACTTCACCGTCGAGCAGCCGGTCGAGCTCGTGATCTGCCCGGCGAGGTCGCTCCTGCATGCGCCGAGCCTTGCCGACAAGCGCGCCGTGTTCGACGCGGCGGCGCGCGCGCTGAAGCCGGGCGGCCGGTTTGGTGGAACGCCTTCTCCTTCGACCCGTCGGTCGCGGCCGCGCACGGCGGGCGGCGACACGAGCGCGAGGACGGGCGCTGGGAGGAGGCTCGGCACGTGCCGGCCGAGCGGCGCGTCGACGTGACGCGCGGCCGCGGCGACCGCGTCGACGGGACGGTGCAGCTCTGGTGGTGCACGCGTCCCGAGTGGGAAGGGCTCCTCGAGGCGGCCGGATTCGAGGTGGAGGCGCTCTACGGGTGGTTCGATCGGCGCGCCTTCGACGAGGAGTCGCAGGAGTTCGTCTTCGTCGCCCGCAAGCCGTCCGGCCCGTGAGCGAGTACGACGCGATCGCGTCGCTGTACGACCCGTGGTCGACGAGCGTCGTCGAGGACATCTCCTTCTACGTCGAGGAGGCCCTGCAGGCCGCGGCGAAGCCGGTCGTCGAGCTGGGCGTCGGCACCGGCCGGATCGCGATCCCGACCGCCATGGCCGGCGTGCGCGTGATCGGCGTCGACGCGTCCGCCGGGATGCTCGCCGTCTGCGGCGCGCGCGCCGCCGAGGCCGGCGTCGGCGAGCGGCTCGAGCTGCGGCAGGGCGACCTGCGCCGGCCGCCGGTCGAGGAGCGCGTCCTGCTCGTCACCTGTCCCTTCCGGGCGTATCTGCACCTCGCGGGCGACGACGACCGGCTCGCCGCGCTGCGTGCTGCGCGGGCGCTGCTCGAACCGGGCGGACGGCTCGTCTTCGACGTCTTCCGCCCGTCGCTGGACGACGTCACCGAGACGCACGGCCGCTGGATCGAGCGCGAGCCCGGCATCGACGAGCGCGCGGACTGGGATCTCGAGCGGCAGACGCTGACGCTCTCGGTCCGCGACGCGCGCAGCGCGACGACGATGCGGCTCTGGTGGCTCGAGCCCGAGCGCTGGCTCGCGCTGCTCGGCGACGCCGGCTTCGTCGTCGAGCACGTGTACGGCTGGTTCGACCGCCGCCCGTACCGCGGCGGCGAGGACACGGTCTTCGTGGCGCGTCGCAGATGAATTTCGCAAATTGCGGAAAGTTTCATCGCAGTCGACCCTTGCGCCGCGCGCCCGCAACCCGTAACTTCCCCGTTGCAGCGAGCACGGAGCGCGACTAGGTCGAAACCCCGACCGAGCGGTTCTACGAAGAGGGGGCAACCCCGAGGCGGAAGGCCGGTTGGACGAGGTGGACGAAAGCGCCACCGGCTCGCTGAACCTTTTTCCCGAAGCCCCTCCGGGGGCTTCTTCCTTTTCCCGCTCAGGCAGGCGACAGCCGTCCGCCGCGCCGCGCCAGCTCGTAGAGCGCGATCGCGCCGGCCAGCGCGACGTTGAGCGACTCCGCGCCGCCCGGCTGCGGAATCGACGCCTGCACGTCGCAGCGCTCGAGCACCTCGTGCGGCAACCCCTGCCGCTCCGCGCCGAGCACGAGCACGACGTCGCCGGCGAGCTCGAGCTCCGGCAGCGGCGTGCCGCCGCGCGGCACGAGCGCGACCCGGGTCCCCGCCGCCTCGTCGAACGCCGAGACCGGCACCCGCCACGTCGCGCCCATCGCGGCGCGCAGCGCCTTCGGGCTCGTCGCGTCGGCGCAGCCCTTCGAGAGCGCGACGCCGGCGCCGAACGCGTCCGCGGCCCGCAGCAGGGTGCCGACGTTCCCCGGGTCGGCGACCTGCCAGAGCGCGAGCGTCACCGGCCGCAGCCCGCGCGGCAGGTCGTCGCGGCGGTAGACGGCGACGACGCGCGGCGGGTGCGCGAGCGTCGACGCGTCGGCGAGCAGCTCGGGCGCGACGTCCGCGCCCGCGACGAGCAGCTCGACCGGCTCGACGTCCGCCGGGCCGAGCAGGTCCTCCCCCTCGACGACGAACAGACCGAGCTTGTCGCGCCAGCGTCGGTCGTGCAGCTTGCGCACGAGCTTCAGCTTCTCGTTGTCGTGCGAGGTGATCACGCGCGCCAATCCAACCAGGCGCCGTGGAACTCGGCGTGCGCGACCTCCCTCCCGTCGACGAACAGCCCGTAGTAGTCGTGGCTGCCGTCGGCGGGCACCCAGCCCTCGACGAACGGGACGCCGGATTCGGCCACGAGCTCCCGTACCGCCCGCTGCCGCTCGGACGGGAGGTAGCTGAGCGCCGCCGTCGACCAGACGAGGCTCGGGCCGCGCGCGAGCAGCGCCGGCAGCTCGTCGAGCACGTCGCCGACGACGACCTCCGGCGGGTCGTCGCGCCAGACCGCCACCGCCGCGTCGAGCCGCGCCAGCCGTTCAGCCTGGTCGGCCCAGACGAACGACTTCAGCAGCCGGACGCCCTCGTCGGTGCGCAGGTCGGGCGGCGCGAGGTCGACGCCGACGCGCGAGCGGACGACGGGACGCAGCCCGAGCAGCTCCGCCGGCACCCGGCCGCCCCGCTCCTCTCCCGCAAGTTGCAGGCTGCAACTTGCGGGGTCGGGCGGCCACGAGCCGGCGGCGTACGCGTAGCCGTAGCGATCCCAGAGCAGGTTGAGCCCGGCGCTGCAGCCGAGCTCCAGGCAGTCGAAGGTCTCGACGCCGTCGCGCCGGGCGACCTCGAGGAAGCCCGGCAGCAGCCACCAGCAGCGCTGCACCTCGTTCGTCTGCACGCGCTCGGTCGCGATCCAGTCGCGCAGGAACTCCGCCTCGTCGTGCAGCGCGCCGCGAACGTCGCCCCACGACGCGCGGCCGCTCAGCGCGAGGTAGTGCAGCCCCGCCAGGAGCTGCAGCGGGTAGCGCCAGTGGACGTCGAGCGGTACGAGCGGCTCGTCCCTCAGCTCGAGGGCGAGCCGCTCGTACAGCGGTGACGTGCGCGCGAAGTGGCGCGCCTGGTGCTCGAACGCCTCGCGGCGGTTCAGCCGGCGAGCGCCGCCTTCGCGCGCTCGGCGATCGCGCCGAACGCCGCGGGGTCGCTGACCGCGAGCTCGGCCAGCACCTTGCGGTCGAGCTCGATGCCCGCCTTGGCGCAGCCGTTCACGAACTGGTTGTACGACAGCCCGTTCGCGCGCGCGGCGGCGTTGATCCGCGTGATCCAGAGGCGGCGGAAGACGCGCTTCTTGTTCTTACGGTCGCGATAGGCGTAGACGAGCGAGTGCTCGACCTGCTCCTTCGCGTACCGGTAGTGGGAGTGCTTGCGCCCCCAGTAGCCGCTCGCCTGCTCGAGAACCTTGCGGCGCTTCTTCTGTGCGTGGACTGCTCTCTTGACCCTCGGCATCTCAGATCCCCAGCATCTTCTTCAGCGCGCTGCGGTCGCTAGGAGCGACCTGCTGGTCCTGCTGCGCGCGCTTCCGCTTCCCCGGGCTGCTCTTCACCAGATGACCCGGCGGCGTCGTCCGGTGGCGGCGACGGCGCATGATCTTGCCCGTCCCCGTCACCGAGAAGCGCTTCCTCGCTCCGCTGTGCGTCTTCGTCTTCGGCATCTCGTTTCACTCCTGCGTTCTTCGTCGGGGCGAGCACCATCACCATGTTGCGGCCGTCGAGGAGCGGCTGAGACTCGATCGAGCCGATCTCCTTCACGTCCTCCGCGAGCCGCAGCAGCAGGTCGCGACCGCGCTCCGGGTGGGTCGTCTCGCGACCGCGGAACATGATCGTCACCTTCACCTTGGCGCGCTGGTTCAGGAAGCGCTCGACGTGGCCCTTCTTGGTGTTGTAGTCGTGGACGCCGATCTTCGGACGGAGCTTGATCTCCTTGACGTGGATCTGGCTCTGGTGCTTCCGAGCCTGCTTCCGCTTCTGCTCCTCCTCGTACTTGTACTTCCCGTAGTCCATGACCTTGGCGACCGGCGGGTCCGCCTGGGCCGCCACCTCGACGAGGTCGAGGTTCTTGCCGTACGCGTACTCGCGGGCTTCGTCGGTGGACTTGATCCCGAGCTGTGTCCCGTCGTCGTCGATCAGGCGGACACGGGGCACGCGGATGCTCTCGTTGATCCGCGTCGTGTCGCGATTGACGGGCCGGGTGTGCTCGACGGGCCGGCGTCTCGGCCTCAAAGGCAAATCACCAAGTTGGGCTTATTCCTCCTGATCTCGATTCCGGATGCTGAAAAGCCGCTGCATGCAGCGGCCCGTCTCAACGTCGTCCTGCGACTCGGTTGAACCCCCCGTGGCGCGGCGGCCAGGAAGGTGAGGAACGGGTCCGCTCCTGCTTTTCAGACGGCCAGCGTAGCAAGCTTCGCGAGGAAATTCGCGAGCGATTCCTGCGTCTGGGCGCCGCCGCGCTCGCGGATCGCGAGGCTCTCCTCGCTCTCCCGGTCGCCGAAGACGACCGTGAAGGGGATCTTCTCCACCTCGGCGGCGCGGATCCGCTTGCCGATCGTCTCGCTCGGCTCGGCGACCTCGACGCGGTAGCCGGCCTCGCGCAGCCGCCCCGCGAGCGCCGTCGCCGGCTCGACGTGGCCCTCGCCCACCGGCAGCACGCGCACCTGGACGGGCGCGATCCAGAAGGGGAACGCGCCGGCGTAGTGCTCCGTGAGGATGCCGATGAACCGCTCGAACGAGCCGAAGAGGGCCCGGTGGATCACGTAGACGGGATGCTCGGCGTTGTCCGCGCCCATGAACGTGAGGCCGAAGCGCTGCGGCATCTGCCGGTCGAGCTGGATCGTCCCGAGCTGCCACGACCGTCCGAGCGCGTCGGCGACGTGGAGGTCGATCTTCGGCCCGTAGAACGAGCCCTCGCCGGCGCCGACGACGTACGGGATCTCGTTCCGGTCGAGCGCCCGCTCGAGCTGGCCCTCCGTGAAGTCCCACTCGTCGTCGCTGCCGAGCTTGTTGTCGGGCCGCGTCGAGAATTCGGCGCGCGCCTCGAGGTCGAAGATCCCGAACAGGTAGCGCAGGTAGTCGATGCAGCCGTCGAGCTCGTCGGCGATCTGCTCCTCGGAGCAGAAGATGTGCGCGTCGTCCTGCGTCACCCGGCGGACGCGCGTGAGGCCGTGCAGCGTTCCCGCGAGCTCGTTCCGGTGCAGCGGCGCCGCCTCCGCGAAGCGGACGGGCAGCTCCCGGTACGAGTGGAGCTTGCTCTTGAACAGCCACATGTGGCCGGGGCAGTTCATCGGCTTCAGGCTGTAGTAGTGGTCCTCGCCCTCGGGGATGAGGAACATGTTCTCGCGGAACTTCTCCCAGTGGCCCGAGATCTCCCACAGCCGCTGGTCGAAGATCAGCGGCGTCTGCACCTCGAGGTAGCCGCGCTTCGCGTTCTCCCGGCGGCGCAGCGCCTCGAGCTCGTTCCAGATCACCATCCCCTTCGGGTGCCAGAACGGCGAGCCCGGCGAGATCTCGTCGAGATGGAACAGGTCGAGCTCGACGCCGAGCCGCCGGTGGTCGCGGCGGCGCGCCTCCTCGAGCCGCTCGAGGTACGCGTCGAGATCCTCCTTGCGGTAGAACGCCGTGCCGTAGATCCGCGTCAGCTGCGGCCGCGTCGAGTCGCCGCGCCAGTACGCGCCGGCGAGGCCGGTCAGCTTGAACGCCTTGATCGGCTTCGCGTCCTGCAGGTGCGGGCCGCGGCAGAGGTCGGTGAAGTCGCCCTGCGTGTAGAGGGAGATGTCGCCCTCGGCGGTGTCGACGAGCTCGACCTTGAACGGCTCGTCCTCCGCCTCGAAGCGCCGCTTCGCGTCGTCGCGCGAGATCTCCTCGCGCGTCCACTCGCGCCCCTCGGCGATCTCCCGCTTCACCTCCGCCTCGATCGCGGCGAGGTCGGACTCGGTGATCGGCTCCGGGAAGAGGAAGTCGTAGTAGAAGCCGTTCTCGATCGGCGGGCCGATCGCGATCTTCACGCCGGGGTGCAGGCGGCGCACCGCCTCGGCGAGCAGGTGCGCGCTCGAGTGGCGGAGCACGAAGAGCGCGTCCGGGTCGTCGGCGTCCCGCGTCGTCAGGAACTGGATCCGCTCCCCGTCCTCGAGCGGCAGGCGCAGGTCGCGGACGCCGCCGTTGCTGCGCACGAGCACCGCCTGCTCCGCGAGCTTCGGCCCGATCGCGCGCGCCGCGTCGAGACCGGTCGCGCCGGCGGGAAGTTCGAGCTCGGAGTTGTCGGGAAGGACGACTTTCATGAAGGACGACAAGGATATGCACCCCCGTGAGGACGATCGGAACGAAGAACTCGACGAGTCGCCGGTGCCTGATCCCACGGAGAAGCAGACCGGCGCGGGCGACGACCCGGAAGCCGATTAGCGGGGTGTTGTCGATGTGCGCCGAGCGCTCATCGACCTGAACGGTACTCCATCAGCACCCACGCCGCCGAGTGGTCCTCGTCCGGCGGGTGACCGCGGGACACCTCGACGAAGCCGGCGCGCTCCCACGCGCGGATCGCGCCGGCGTTCCACTCGTACGGGTCGACGGTGACGCGCGCGTGCGTGCCGGAGGCGAGCAGGTGCTCGGCGGTCGCGCGCGCGGCGTCCGGCCCGAGCCCGCGGCCGCGCGCGGACGGGACGAGGAACATGTCGAGCCCCTGCGGATGGACCTGCAGGTAGCCGACCGGCTCGCCGGCTCGGGTCTCGACGATCCAGGCGTCGACGTCGCCGCGCGCGAGCCGCTCCGCCATCTCCGCGCGCGTGAACGTCTCGTCGTCCCAGTAGCGGGCGACCTCCGGGTCGCGGTGCCAGGCGACGAGCCGGTCGACGTCCGCGTCCGTCGCCCGCCGCAGCCGCGTCAGTCGTCCGTGTACGAGCAGCCCGACATCACCACCTCGACCTCGTCGGGCCGTCCGCCGTCGGAGGCGACGACGTGGAACGAGCGGTCGAGATGTGGTTCCGGCTCGATTTGCACGGGTATCGCACATCCATGCCCGACAAGAGCAGCAACGTCAAGAACGAGAAGCAGTACGAGGCGCTGAAGGACAAGGGCATGTCGAAGGAGCGCGCGGCGAAGATCGCGAACTCGCCCGGCGCGTCCAGTCGCGGCGGCAAGAAGTCCGGCTCCTCGAGCTCCTCGCGCGGCAACTCGTCGCAGGGCGGCACGACCGCGCAGAAGAAAGCGGCGGGTCGCAAGGGCGGCGAGGCGACCGCTCGCAAGTCGTCCTGACACGACGAGCGACGCGTGCAGACGACGTGCACGAAGGTGCGCGTCGTTTGCATTGCATGTTTAGGGGAAGTTATCCACATGGCAAACACCGCGGAAAGACTCGAAAGGACGAGACCATGGCGGAGAGCATCCGCGACCTGATGACGACGAGCCCCCGCTCGGTGGAGAGCGGCGCCACCGCGGTCGAGGCGGCGAGGATCATGCGCGACGAGGACGCCGGCATCGTGCCGGTCGTCGAGGGAGACAAGCTCGTCGGCACCGTCACCGACCGCGACATCGCCGTTCGCGTCGTCGCGGAGGGAAAGTCACCGGAGTCGGTCACCGTGGGCGAGATCGCGTCGCGCGAGCTCGTCACGATCGACCCGCAGCAGGCCCTCGACGAAGCGCTGCGCCTGATGGCGCGTCATCAGGTGCGCCGCTTGCCGGTCGTGGAGGAGGATGGCAAACTCGTCGGCATCGTTGCCCAGGCGGACATCGCACGCAACGCGTCCGACACGCAGACGGGAGATCTCGTCGAGGACATCTCGAAGTAGGAGAGATGCCGTTCCTGCTGAATGTCAGCCGAGGCAACGCGCATACTGCACACGTCAGCGTTGCCACCGACATCGCCCACTAGGAGGGAGCAGATGGCAACAGCACGGAGAAGGTCCACCGGTTCGAGCACGCGCTCGTCCGGCGGCACGACCCGGCGGTCCACAGCGGGCCGTAGCACGGGCAGTCGCAGCACCGCGTCGCGCTCGACCGGCACGCGGCGGACCACGTCGTCGCGCAGCGGCGGGACCACTCGCCGGAGCACGACGAGCCGCAGCGGCGGGACGACGCGGCGCAGCACGGGCACCCGCTCGACGGGCACCCGCTCGACGGGCACCCGCTCGACGGGCACCCGCTCGACCGGCACCCGCAGCACGGGCAGCCGCTCGACGAGCGGACGCGGCACGTCCGGCCGCAGCACGGCGAGCCGCAGCACCGGCACGCGCCGCAGCACGACCGCTCGCAGCACGTCCGGCCGCGGCACCTCCGGCCGCAGCACCTCCGGCCGCAGCACGGCGAGCCGCAGCACCGGCACGCGTCGCAGCACGACCGCTCGCAGCACGTCCAGCCGCAGCACGTCCGGCCGCAGCACGGGCACGCGCCGCGGCACCACGAGCCGCAGCACCGGCGGCCGCAGCACGACGAGCCGCAGCAGCAGCGGGACGACCCGCCGCAGCACGAGCGGTCGCAGCACGTCGGGTCGCGTCCGCGCGGCGGCGAAGACGCTCGGCACCCGCGGAGGTCGCGCCTCGGCCCGCAGCTCGTCCGGCTCCGCCGGTCGCACCACGAGCCGCAGCACGAGCAGCCGCAGCGGCGGCACGACCCGCCGCAGCACGGGCACGCGCTCGACCGGCACCCGCTCGACCGGCACCCGCTCGACCGGCCGCTCGACGGGAACGCGCTCGACCGGCGCCCGCTCGACCGGCGCCCGCTCGACCGGCACCCGCTCGACGGGTCGCTCGACGGGCACTCGCTCGACGGGCACCCGCGGCCGCAGCACGGGCACCCGCTCGACCGGCACACGCTCGACGGGCACACGCTCGACGGGCACGCGCAGCCGCAGCACGGGCACGCGCTCGACCGGCACCCGCTCCACGGCCGGCCGCTCGACGGGCACGCGCAGCCGCAGCACGGGCACCCGCTCGTCGGGCACACGCTCGTCGGGCACGCGCTCGTCGGGCACGCGCCGCAGCTCGAGCAGCCGCAGCAGCTCCGGCCGTACCGGCGCCCGGGCGACCACGAGCAGGAGCAGCACCGGGAGCACCCGTCGCACGGGCGCAAGCGGTACTCGCCGGACAGCGTCGCGCTCGACCGGATCCCGCAGCAGCAGCTCGCGGGCACGGACGGGCACGACCCGCACGGGCAGGACCTCCGCCGGCAAGGGCACGACGCCGCTGTCGGAGAGCCTCGTCTCGGGCGGGCTCGGGATGACGCCGTCGCTCGGCACAATCGGCGGCCTCGGCTCGCTCAGCGAAGCCGACCGCTCCGAGAGCGGCGACGAGTAGGGCTGCGTTCGCAGCACGATCCGCCGAAGGGCCCCGCTCGCGGGGCCCTTCGTCTTCCGCGAGTCACCTTTTCGGGTGAGCAAGGTCGGCCGGGTCACCGGCATCGTGATAGTCGATGGACGCGGAGGTCTACGAGGGCGCGTTCGGCGTCGCGCAGGCGGAGCGCCTGCTCTGGCGCGCCGGCTTCGGGCCGCGCAAGGGCGAGGCGGAGACGCTCGCGAAGCTCGGGCTGCACGGCGCCGTGCGGGCGCTCACCCGTCCCGCCGCCGAGCGGCTCGTCGGCCCCGCGCCGAAGGACGACAAGGGTCGCCCGCTCGCGCCGTACGACGCGTGGGGCCACGACCACGTCTGGTGGCTCGACCGCATGGTCCGCACGTCGCGGCCGCTCGTCGAGCGGATGACGCTCGTCCTCCACGACTGGTTCGCGACGTCGAACGACGGCGTCGGCTCGCAGCGGCTGATGCTCCGGCAGAACCAGCTCTTCCGCGAGCACGCGCTCGGCTCGTTCCCGAACCTGCTCCGGGAGGTGACGCGCGACCCGGCGATGCTGCTGTGGCTGAACGGCAGCGACAACTCGAAGTGGTCGCCGAACGAGAACTACGCGCGCGAGATGATGGAGCTGTTCACGCTCGGAGCCGGTCACGGCTACACCGAATCGGACGTCCGCCAGCAGGCGCGCGCGCTCACCGGCTTCCGCAACGACTGGCGGCGCGGCGTCGGCCCGACGAACTTCCGCTACGACCCGAAGGCGCACGACACCGGCGTCAAGACGATCTTCAGGCGGCGCGGCGCGTTCATGTGGCAGGACTCCGTCCGCCTGACCGTGACGCATCCCGCGCACCCGAGCTTCCTCGTCGCGAAGCTCTGGAGCTACTTCGTCGGCGCCCCCCTCGACCCGCCGACGCAGACGCGCCTCGAGCGCCTCTACGTCGCGCACGGCCGGCAGCTGCGGCCGCTGCTCGAGGCGATCCTCGTGCACCCGGCGCTCTACCGGGGCCCGCGGCTCGTCAAGCCGCCCGTCGTCTACACCGCCGGCCTGCTGCGCCGGCTCGGCCGGCCGATCGACACGACCGCCTGGGCGTGGCTCGACGCGATGGCCGGACAGCAGCTGTTCTACCCGCCGAACGTCGCCGGCTGGGACGACACCCGCTGGCTCGACACCGCGACGTGGCGCGGGCGCTGGTGGATCGCGCAGTACGTCCTCCGCCCCACCGCGCTCGACCCCGGCAAGGCGTCGCAGCCGTACGACGCCGCCGCGCTGCTCGACGGCGCGCTCGCGTTCTGGCGCCGGCCCGCGCTCGAGGACGCGACGCACACGGCGCTGCTGTCCTTCGCCCGTGCGGCGCTCGCCGACGCGGGCGGCGCCGCGTGGAAGCGCAAGCAGTACCCGGTGCTGGTGCAGAACGCGCTGCGCCACCTGATCGCCGTCTCGCCGGAGCTGCAGTCGGCATGAGCGACTGCGGCCACTGCAGCGGGCTCTCGCGGTCGAGGTTCCTGCACCGCGCGGCGGCGGAGGCCGGACGCGGGCTGCCGCTCGTCGAGCCGGGGATGCCGCTGCCCGCCGGCACGGGTCTCTCCCGCCGCAGCTTCCTGGCGAAGAGCGTCGGCGCCGCGCTCGCCGTCTACGGCGGCTCGAAGCTCGGGTTGCGCGCGCTCGAGGACGGGATCGCGCTCGCCGCCTCCGGGCCGGCGCAGCCGGTGCTCGTCAGCGTCTTCCTCGAAGGCGGCGCCGACGCGCTCTCGGTCCTGTCGCCGCAGGGCGACCCGCTCTACCGCAAGCTGCGGCCGCAGCTCGCGCTCGCCGGCGGCGCCGCGCTCACCGAGGACGACCGGCTGCACTGGCACCCGGCGCTCGCCTCGCTCGCGCTGCTGTACGGGGAGCGCAAGGTGTCGGTGATGCCGGCGATCGGCTACACGAACGCCGACCAGAGCCACTTCACGTCGCGCCACTACTGGGAGGTCGGCGCGACGAGCACGCAGCTGCGCACCGGCTGGCTCGGCCGCTACCTCGACCGGGTCGGCAGCGCCGACAACCCGCTGCAGGGACTGTCGCTCGACGACACGCTCGCGCCCGCGCTCGCGACCGCGCGCGTCCCCGTCGCGTCGGTCGACGGCCCCGACCAGTACGACTTCTGGAGCAACCGCGTCTGGGGCGAGGTCGAGACGCGGATGCTGGAGGCGATCGGCGGCCTCGGCCCGGTCGCCGCGCAGGTCGACCGGCTGCGCCGGCAGCTGGTTCCGTTCCAGTCCGTCGACGACAAGCCCGGTTTCACGAGCCCGGTCGCCTATCCGTCCGGCGACGACGACTTCCCGCGCCGGCTCGCGGGGCTCGCGGCGATGCTCGCCGGCGGGCTGCCGCTGCGCGTCGTCGCGCTGAACGCGCCGGGCGAGTACGACACGCACTCGAACCAGGCCGACGCGCTCGCGGGCGGGCTGAAGCTGACCGCCGACTCGCTGCTCGCGTTCCAGCGCGACCTCGAGGCGCGCGGGATCGCCGACCGCGTGCTCGTGCACGTCTGGTCGGAGTTCGGCAGGCGCGGCGCCGAGAACGGCACCGGCGGCACCGACCACGGCGCCGCCGGCGTCGGCTTCCTGATCGGCGCGCGCGCGGCCGGCCGGATGGTCGGCGAGTTCCCCGGCCTCGCGACGGGCCTCGACGACGACGGCAACGTCGTCGCCACGGCGGACTTCCGCGGCGTCTACTCGTCGCTGCTCGAGCAGTGGCTCGGCGTCGACGCGGCCTCGATCATCCCCGACGCCGCCTCCTTCGCGCGGCCGGTGCTCGTCCGGTGATCTTCGCGCCGCCCCCTCCGCCCGCGCGGGTGCAGGTCGTCGCGCAGGAGTTCCGCTACGCGCTCTCGCGCCGGGTCGTCAAGGCCGGCTGGGCGGTGATCGAGCTGCGCAACCTCGGCGAGGACGCGCACGACCTGCGCCTGCAGCGGGTCGGCGGCAAGCGCGTCTACCTCTGGCCCGTCGCGCAGCCCGGGCAGACGATCGACCGCGAGTACCGGCTGCTGCCCGGCGTCTACCGGCTCTCGTGCGCCGTCGCGAACCACGCACAGCTCGGGATGACGGCGACGCTGCGCGTCCGCCGCTAGGAGGGATCGCAGATCGGGCCGCCGCCGACGAGGCCCGAGGCGATGACGCGGAGCGGCTCCTCGATCGCCCTGAGCTCGAAGCGACCGGCCCGCCGAAGGGTCACGCTCGTCATCGAGCCCGCGGCGGCCGCGACGCACACCGAGCCGCTGCGGACCGACCAGTAGGGCGTGAAGTGGACACGCAGGAGGTAGGTTCCGGGCCGCGCGACCCAGCCGTCGATCTCGTTCGCGTCGAAGCGCGTGATCCGCCCCGGCGCGGGCCCCGTGAGAAGCGGCGTCGGCCGCGGCAGCTCGTACACCGTCGCGTGGGCGGTGCTCCACGCTCGCGGCAGCGTCGCGGCGAGCCGCGCCTCGCGCTCCCCGTCGATCGCCTCCGGCGGCAGATCCGGAACGACGACGTAGCGGACGCCGCGGCTGCGCAGCCAGAGACGGTAACCGGCCGCCGAGAGGTGAGGCCGATAGAGCGCCGGGTCGTCGGCCATGTCGAGCTGGCGGTACCAGCCGCGCGCGAGCGGGATGCCCGCCTGCGGCAGGTAGTTCGACTCCCAGTGGTTCGCCGTCGGCACGACCTCGACGCGGTAGTCGCCGCCGAGCCGGGCGCGGAGGAAGGTCACCACCGGGCGCCAGTAGGCGGCGCTCGCATCCGCCGACGCCGTGCGCTGCGAGATCATCGGCACGTAAGGCAGCACGTTCGCGGCGAGCGCGCCGGCGACTGCGGGCAGCGCCAGCCAGCGCGGGCGAAAGCCGGCGAGCGCGGCCGCGACCACCATCAGCGGGACGAGGAACGTCGACGCACGCACGAGGTTGTGGCCCACCGGCGACGGCACCGCGTACGCGGCGACGCTCGCGGCGCCCCAGACCAGGAAGAGGCTCGCCATGCGCCAGCCCGCGCGCCCGCGCAGCGAGAGCGCGACGCCGACGGCGACGAGCGCCAGACCGGTGACGAAGCGCCAGGCGCCGTAGGGGTAGAGCAGCTCCGCCGACGGGAGGAGGACGAGCGCCGCGAGCTGGACGCCCGCCGCCACGGCGAGAGCGGCGCCGACGACGACCGCCGACCGGTCCACGCGCCGCCGCCACAGGAAGACCGCGACGAGTGCGAGCGACAGGAACAGGAATGCGAGCGGGCTGAAGCCGAGCGTGAGCAGGGTGCACGCGCCCGCGACGAAGAGGCGTCGCCGCTGCAGTGCCAGCAACGTCGCCAGCATCGTCGCCAGGCCGAGGTCGTACGGGAACGCGGCCGTGAACGCCTGCCCCGCGAGCAGCACGGCGAACGCCCGGCCGGGCCAGCGACCGGCGGACCGCCACTCGTTGCGGAGGACCGAGGAGAAGATCCCGGCGGCGGCGACGACTCCGACGATGCCGAGGACGCGGTTCCCCGTCACCGCCGCGACCGGGTAGTAGAGGAGGCTGTAGGACGCGAGCGGGTACTGGCCGGCGAACCAGAGGTTGTCCCAGACGACGAAGCCGTGCTGGACGAGGCTCGTGCGCCACAGATGGGCCGCCAGGTCGCCGCCTCGCGCCGGGCCGTAGACCGCGAGCGACGACGCCGCCGCCGCGAGCGCAGCGCAGAGGATCGACTCGCTCGGCGAGTCTCGTACGAGGGGTTGCGGCACGGGCGCGCGCGTAGGCGAATGCTGCCGGATCGCCGCTCGCGGCGCTGCGGCGCGGACCGATCGGAGATGCTTGGCTCGTGCTGCGCCTCTCCTTCGGGCTCGTCCTCGCCTTCCTGTCGGCGATCGCGATCAACTGGGCCTACTCGGCGCAGCACGACGCGGTCTCGGTGATGCCGGGATTCACGCTGCGCCGGCCGGTGCGGCTGCTCGAGCACCTGCTGCGCAGCCGGGCGTGGCTGGTCGGCTTCGGCTCCGAGTCGGTCGGCTGGCTGCTCTACCTCGCCGCCCTGCGACTGTCGCCGCTCTCGCTCGTCCAGGGGATCGGCGCCTCGGGCATCGGCGTGCTCGCGGTCGCCTCGTCCCGCTCCCGGCGCACGCCGCTGTCGACGCTCGAGACCGCGGCCGTGCTCGCAGGCGTGGCCGGCCTCGCGCTGCTGGCCGCGTCGATCGCCGCCTCGACTCAGCACGACCGGCCGCCCGCCGTCTCCGCCGTCGCCTTCTGGCTCGGCGGCACCGTCGCCGGCGCCGCGGCGCTCGTCGCCCGGCGGCGGCTGACGCGCGCGCCGGCGCTCGGGCTCGCGGCCGGGCTCCTGTTCGGCGCGGGCGACATCTGCTCGAAGCTCGTCGTGCTCGGGCACCTGTGGCTCGTCGCGCTCGTGCCGGCGCTCGCGGCGTACACGGTCGGGACGGCGCTGCTGCAGCAGGCGTTCCAGCGCGGCGGCGCGCTGACCTCGGCCGGGCTCGCGACGCTCGCGACGAACGCCGTGCCGATCGTCGCCGGGTTCTCTCTCTTCGACGAGCAGCTTCCGCGCGCCACGGCGGGCGCGCTCCAGGTCGCGTCCTTCGCGGCACTCGTCGTCAGCGCGATCCTGCTGACGCGGACGGCACGGGCCTGAAGCTCAGCGGATGTCGACGGGCGTGCCGGTGCCCATGCGGGCGAACAGCCAGTGCAGCGTCCGCGCGCTCGCGCGGATGCAGCCGTGCGACTCCGCGCGCCCGGGCGTGCCGCCGATCCGGTACGTGCCGTGGATCGCGATCTGGCCCGGCCCGCCCTCGAACTCCTGGAAGACGTTCGAGCGCGCGCTCAGCGCGTAGGCGTCGGGCGCGCCGAGCGCGCGGCGCGGCAGGATCATCGCCTCCTCGACGTAGAAGCGCCCGTGCGGCGTCGGCGTCGAGGGCTTGCCGACGACGACCGGGAAGCTGCGCACGATCCGGCCGTCGCGCAGCACGAACAGCCGCCGCGACTCGGTCTTGACGACGATCCGCCACGGCGTCCGCCACACGCGCGCGGTGCCCGCGCGGATCCAGCCGGAGTGGCCGTTCGGGCGCCCCGGGAGCAGCACGCGCAGATAGCGGCCGCGGCGCGCCAGCACCGGCACCGCGGTCCGCTGGTGAGAGAGCGGCGTGTACAGGGGCAGCACCTGCCGGGTCGCCGCGTGCACGGTCGGCGTCCGGTAGACCGCCGCGGGATGATGGAGCGTCGCGATCAGCGTGACGAGGGCGACGTGCCGCACACCCTGCTTATGCGCGGCTCAGCGCCGTCTCGAACGTAGCTCCGCCTCGACCTCGTCGACGTCGACGCCTGCGACCGCCAGCAGGACGTAGAGATGGAAGAGCACGTCGGCCGCCTCCTCGACGAGCCGGCCGTCGCCGGCGGCCGCGGCGATCGCGGCCTCGACCGCCTCCTCGCCGAGCTTCTGCGCCGCCCGGGCGACGCCCGCCTCGGCGAGCGAGGCGACGTACGAGCCCTCCGGCCGCTCGCGCACCCGCTCGACGACCGTTCGCCAGAGCTCGGGCGCGAAGCAGGAGCGCGAGCCGGTGTGGCAGGCGGGCCCCGCGGGCTCGACGCGGAGCAGCAGCGCGTCCTCGTCGCAGTCGTCGCGGATCTCGACGACGCGCAGCACGTTCCCCGAGGTCTCTCCCTTCTTCCACAGCCGCTGCCGCGAGCGGCTCCAGAACCACGCCTCGCCGGTCTCGCGCGTGCGCCGCTCGGCCTCCTCGTCCATCCACGCGAGCATCAGCACGCG
>DASSSR010000013.1:0-38895 GCA_035708345.1 Gaiellaceae bacterium | reverse complement strand
GTCGCGGAACGAGAAGATGCGCTCCTTCGCGCGGGCGCGCTCCTCGTCGCGGCGGGCGCCGCCGATCGCCGCGTCGAACTGGTGCTCCTCGATCGCGTCGAGCAGCGTCGTCGTCTGCAGCCGGTTGCGCGACGCGCGCGGCCCGGTCTCGTCGACGACGCGGCCCCGGTCGATCGACTCCTGCACGGAGGCGACGATCAGCCGCTCGCCCAGCTCGGCGATGCGCCGGTCGCGGTACTCGAGCGCCTCGGGGAAGTTGTGCCCCGTGTCGACGTGCATGATCGGGAACGGGAACTTGCCGGGGCGGAACGCCTTCTCGGCCAGCCGCAGCAGGACGATCGAGTCCTTGCCGCCGCTGAAGAGCAGCACCGGACGGGCCAGCTCGGCCGCGACCTCGCGGAAGATGTGGATCGCCTCCGCCTCGAGCTCGTCGAGGTGCGTCAAAGTCTTCGGCAGCGTCGGGCTCATGCGTGCACTACCTCCAGCTGCGCGAGCCGCTCGAGCACGACCTGCGCCGACTCGCTCGGGCTGACGCCCGTCGTGTCGAGCACGATCTCCGGCTCGGTCGGCGCCTCGTACGGCGCGGAGACGCCGGTGAAGTCGGCGATCTCGCCCGCGAACGCGGCCGCGTACAGGCCCTTCGGGTCGCGGCGCGCGCACTCCTCGAGCGGCGTCGCGACGTAGACCTCGACGAAGGGCGCGTGCGGCTCCACGAGCCCGCGCGCGTGCCGCCTCGCCGCCTCGTACGGCGAGATCGCCGAGACGATCACGGCCGCGCCCGCGCGTGCGACGCGCGACGCGACCCAGCCGATCCGGTGGATGTTCTCGTCGCGGTCCTCCTTCGAGAAGCCGAGCCCCTTCGAGAGGTGCGTGCGGACGATGTCGCCGTCCAGGTGGTCGACGACGTGGCCGCGCTGCTCGAGCTCGGCCTCGACGATGTTCGCCACCGTCGTCTTGCCGGCGCCCGAGAGGCCCGTGAACCAGACGACGAAGCCGGTCACGCTTGTACCTCGGAGGAGGCGACGGTGTGGATGCCGCACTCGGTCTTGTCGCTGCCCGCCCAGCGGCCCTCGCGGCCCCTGCCGGGCAGCGTCGAGTGCGTGTCGCCGATCGAGTCGTAGCCGCGGTCGTGCAGCTCGTTGTACGGCAGCGCGTGCTCGCGGATGTACGTCCAGCAGTCCTCGTCGCTCCAGTCGGCGAGCGGGTTCGCCTTCCAGAGCTCGTGCTGCTCGTCCCAGCCGAGCTTCGGCGCGTGCGCGCGCGTCGGCGCCTGGTCGCGGCGGATGCCGGTGATCCAGGCGTCGAGCTCGCCGAGCGCCCGCACGAGCGGCGCCACCTTCGCGATCGAGAGGTAGAGGTCGGGCTTCGTCTCCCAGAGGCCGTCCTCGACCGGCTCGCCCTCGTGCCTCTCGATCGAGATGCCGTAGCGCGCCTCGACCTGCCGCCAGTACGCGTACGTCTCGGGGAAGAGGTGGTGCGTGTCGATCGCGAAGACGCGCGCCTCCGGCTCGAGCGCGAGCAGCATGTCGAGCAGGACCGTCTCCTCCTTCTGGAAGGAGCAGGCGAGCGCGACGCGGCCCGGGAAGCGCTCGAGCACGAACGCGAGCACCTCCTGCGCGCTCAGCGACTCGACGTCAGTCGGCAACTCGATCTGCAAGGAGCACCTCCTTCAGCGTGTCGCCGCGCAGGCCGAGGCGGAGCGTCTCGAGCGGGATCACTTCCTCCGGCGGGATGTTCCCGAGGTTGACGTTCGGCCCGAAGTGCTTGACGAACCAGGCCTGGCTCGCCTTCGTCGGCGCCTCGAAGATCACGTCGTCGACCGAGACGCCGTGCGCGATCTCGTCGATGAGGCCGGTGCGCATGTCGCCGTCCTTGCGGAAGATGCCGGCGGTGCCGCCCTCGCGCGCCTCCGTGATCACCTTCCAGGCGCCCGCCTCCTTCTCCTCCCGGATCCACTCGACCCACTGGTACGGGGCGTAGACGACGTCGCTGTCCTTCGAGCCGACCTCGGAGAGGACGACGAAGTCGTGCGCGAACTCCTCGATCAGCTCGAGCTTGCGGTCGCGCGGGATGTCGATCGTGCCGTCGGAGATCTCCACGTGCGAGAACCGGCGCTCCGACAGCCACTGCTTGAACTCGTCGATGCGGCCGCGGCCGAACACCGCCTCGAAGAGCGTGCCGCCGCAGACGATCGGCGTGTCGAACGACCGGTAGAGCGCGATCTTCTTCTCGAGGTTGTTCGTGACGTAGCTCGTGCCCCAGCCGAGCTTGACGATGTCGACGAACTCGCCGCCGACGTCGAACATGCCCTCGATGTCGCGGAGGTTCAGCCCCTTGTCGATGACGTGGGTGAGCCCGACCTCGCGCGGCTTTCCGGGCCGCTTCGGCAGGTCGAGGAAACCGTCTTCAAAGCCTGGCATAGAGCTCCTTCAGCTTTTCCCGGGCGCGGGACTGGACGTCGTGGTAGAGCGAGTTCCCGTGCGCGTCGATCCCGACCGTGAGCGGGCCGAAGTCCTTGACGCGGAACTTCCAGAGGCACTCGGGCATCAGCTCCTCCCAGGCGACCTCCTCGATCTCCTCGATCTGCGTCGTCTCGAGCGCGGCGGCGCCGCCGACGATCGCGAAGTAGACCATCCCGAGCCGCTGCATCGGCTCGATCGCCTCGTCGGGGAAGCCGCCCTTGCCGCAGATCGCGCGCACGCCGTACTGCGCGCCCAGCGGCTCCGTGAAGCGGACCATGCGGGCGCTCGTCGTCGTGCCGATGCAGAGCTTCTCGTACCTGCCCTCGCCGAGCTTGCGCACGTTCGGCGCCGTGTGCAGCAGGAACGCGCCGCGCAGGTCCATCGGCGGCTCCATCCCCTGGTCGAAGATGCGGATCTGCGTGCGGTCGCGGATGCCGATGATGTGCCCCTGCACGATCACCTCGTCACCGGCGCGCAGCTTCAGGATCTCCTGCTCGTCGGTGATCGGGAACGTCACTTCGTGCGTGGCCATGCGCTCACGCCTCCCGGTCGTAGTCGATCGTGCCGTCCGCCGCGATGTGCGCCGAGGCGCGGCGCGCGGCCCAGCACTGGTAGTTGACGGCGACGGGGTTGAGCGTCATGTGCGTGTCCGCGTGCTCGATGTGGCAGTTCAGCACCGTCACGTCGCCGCCGAGCCCCATCGGGCCGATGCCGGTCTCGTTCAGCAGCTCGTACAGCTCGTCCTCGAGCTGCGCGACGACGGGATCCGGGTTCCGGGTGCCGATCGGGCGCATGATCGCCTCTTTCGCGAGGTACATCGCGTAGTCGGCGCTGCCGCCGATCCCGACGCCGACGATCCCGGGCGGGCAGGGCTTGCCGCCGGCGCCGACGATCGACTCGAGCACGAACTGCTTGATCCCCTTCACGCCGTCGGCGGGGACGCACATCTTCAGGAAGCTCATGTTCTCCGAGCCGGAGCCCTTCGGCACGCACTTGACGTCGAGGCCGTCCCAGTCGGGGACGAACTCCCAGTGCACGATCGGCAGGCGGTGCCCGACGTTCGGCCCGGTGTTCTCGCGCGTGATCGTGTGCACCGCGTTCGAGCGCAGCGGATGCTCGACCGTGGCGCGCGCGGTGCCGTCGCGGAGCGCCTCGTAGATCCGCGCCGGGTGCAGCGGGAACTGCTCGCCGACCTTCGCGTGGTACACGGCGATGCCCGTGTCCTGGCAGACGAGGTTGCGCTCGCTGTCGGCGACGTTGACGTTGCGGTGGATGGTCTCGAGCACGCGGCGGCCCGGGACGCTCGTCTCCCGCTCCCGCGCGGCGGCGAGAGCGTCGCGCAGGTCCTGCGGGATGTCCTTCAGCGCCCAGACGTAGAGGTGCGCAGCCGCGTCCTCCACCGAGTGCTGGAGATCGCTAGCGAGCTGCGGCGGCTGCAGCACGTCCTGCCCTCCTTCCGAAGACGACACATTCCAAGAGGCTGTTCCCCATCATCCGGTTCCGGCCGTGCGTCCCGCCGGCGATCTCGCCGCAGGCGTAGACGCCCTCGAGCGTCGTGGCGGCGTCGGTGTCGATCAGCAGGCCGCCGTTCTGGTAGTGGAGGACGGGGTAGGTGAGGATCTTCTCCGCCAGCGGGTCGACGCCCGCGGCGCGGTAGCGGCGCAGCATGTACGGCAGCGAGATCTCCGCGTCGTCGGCGCCGATGCGCGTCGTGTCGAGGTAGACCGCCGGGCGGCCGTCGGGCGTCTGCACGCCCTTCCCCTTCGCCACCTCGTCGACGATCGCCTGCGAGACCTCGTCGCGCGGGCCGAGCGAGTCGGTGAACTCCTCGCCGTCGGCGTTCAGGAGCACCGCGCCGTACGCGCGCGTCGTCTCGGGGATCGAATAGCCCTGCATGTTCGCGGGCCACGCGCCGCCGTTCGGGTGGTACTGCAGCGCGTCGAGGTCGCGCGCCTGCGCGCCGGCGTCGAGGGCGATCCGCGTCACCTCGCCGGTCGCGCCCGGATGGTTCGTCGACAGCTCTCCGCGCTCGGCCGCCTCCGCGAAGCAGCGGCCGCCGGCGGCGAGGACGACGGTCGCGGCCTCGACGTCGTGCTCGCCGACGCGCGCGCGCCAGGCTCCGTTCGCGGCGAGCTCGCGCAGCGGCGCATTCGGGAGGACGGTGACCGTGCTCGACTCGACGGCGTCGCGGAGCGCCTTCGTGATCGCGTGGCCGGTGCGGTCGCCGACCTGGAGCAGGCGCCTGCGCGTCGCGCCGCCGCAGCGGGCGAGGCGGTAGCGGCCGTCCGGGTCGCGCGTGAACGCGACGCCGAGCTCCTCCAGCCAGTGGATCGCCGACGGCGCGTCGCCGGTCAGCGCCTCGACGAGGCGCAGGTCGGCGGTGTCGTGGCTCGAGCGCAGGACGTCCTGCGCGTGCTGCTCCGGCGAGTCGTCGTCGCCGACGGCGGCCTGGATGCCGCCCTGCGCCTTCGCCGAGTTGCAGGCCTGGATCGAGCCCTTCGTCGCCAGCGCGACGCGCGCGCCCGCGCGCTCGGCGGAGAGCGCCGCCGCGAGCCCGGAGGCGCCGCTGCCGATCACGAGCACGTCGACCATCGCGCGGCGATTCTAACTAATCCGTGCGATTAATCGTGCTTATGCCTGTCCGTCGCGGCCATCTTGCGCGGGCATGGGCGCGGGTCTAGGGTCGCGCCGGGGTGGTCGGGGGACCGACCGAAAGGAGTCAGAGGTGCGGAAGGTCCTCTTCGCGATCCTGTTCGGGGTGCTGCTCGCCGCGCCGGCCGCGACCGCGGCACCGCCCGGCGGCCCGGCGCCCGACCCGGCCGCCGACCCCGTCTCCGCGCCGGCGCTCGTCGAGGCGCCGCACGCGATCTCGGTGCTCCAGCTCGTGGACGCCCGGCGCACCGGCGCCGTCGAGATCGGCACGCGGCCCGGCACGACGAGGCACGTCGGCGGCGGCGGCGGGGTCGACCCGCTCTCGTGCGGCGCGTGCATCAACACGTGCTGGAGCGTCACCGGGCGCAACGGCCCCTCCGACTGGAGCGGGCACGCCTACCTCTACACCCACGTCAACTGGTGCGGGAACGGCGCGCAGGTGACGTACGCCGCTGCCTGGCCGACGTACGACCAGACGGGCTGGTTCCGCATCGGCAACACGTACGGCCCCTGGTTCAGCGGCGGCTGTCTCGGGTGCGGCTCGATCAGGACGAGCGCCTACATGCTCTGGACCGAGTCGATCCCGGTGCTGGGCATCGACCACAACGGCACGACCTGGCTGAACATCGACCTGACGGCGTACGGCGCCTCCTCGGCGTCCGGCTGAGACGGTCGATGGATCCGCGCGACCGCCGCCTGCTCGTCTGGATCGCCGTCTGCACGACGTTCCTGGCGGCGGTCGCCGCGCTCGCGCTGCTCGCGGTCGTCGTCGACCTGATCCTGATCAACGTGTGATCAGTAGACCGAGCGCAGCAGGGCCTCGATCTCCGCCGGCGTCGCCGGGCGCGGGTTCGCGCGGTTGCCCGGGCGCCCGGCGGCCGCCGCCGCGAGCCCGGGCAGGTCGGCCTCGGGGACGCCCAGCTCACGCAGCCGCGTCGGCCCGCCGCCGAGCGCCGCCAGCTCCTCCACCTCACGGCCGACGGCGGCGCGGAAGCGGGCGACCGCCTCCGGCACGAGCCGTTCGTTGAAGCGCAGCACCGGCGGCAGGCAGATCCCGTTCAGCGTCCCGTGCGGCAGCCCGTAGCGGCCGCCGACGGCCTGCGCCATCGCGTGCGCGAGCGCGAGCATCGAGCCTCCGAGCGCCTGCCCGGCGTGGCAGGCGCCGCACAGCAGCTGCGTGCGCGCGCCGAGCTCGCGCGGCGCCTCGACGACGCGCGGCAGCCACTCGCCGATCAGCCGCGCGCCCTCGAGCGCGTGCTCGTCCGCCTCCGCGTTGTGCCCCGCGGCGTAGAGCGCCTCCGCGCAGTGCGCGAGCGCGTTCATCGCCGTGCCCGCCGTCATGTCGCGCGGCAGGTCGAGCGTCAGCTCCGGCTCGTAGACCACGGCGTGCAGGTGCGCGCCGCCGCCGCCGCCGACCGCGTGCCGCCCGGGGTCGCGGATGCCGTAGTAGGGCGTCCACTCTGCGCCCGCGTACGTCGTCGGCACGGAGACGAGCGGGACGCCGGCGCGCGCCGAGATCGCCTTGCCGAGGTCGATCGCGCTGCCGCCGCCGACGGCGACGACCCGGTCGCGGACGAGCGCCGCCGCCTCGTCGATCCGCGCGGACGGCACCTCCTCCCAGCGCGCGCCCGCGTCCGGCAGGACGTCGCGCCGGCGGGGGCTCGCGACCACGAGCGGCTCCTCGCCCGCGAGCTCGCCGAGCGCGTCGAGCCCCCAGCGGACGATCACGCCAGCCGTCCGCGCGCGAACTCGACGAACGCCTGCGCGACGCGCGTCTCCGCGCGCCCCGCCGAGCGCACGAGCGAGATCTCCCGCGAGGCGTCGAGCCCGTCGACGTGGGCGACGGCGAGCGTGCCCGCGGCGACGTCGGCGTCGATCGCGGAGCGCGAGATGAACGTGACGCCGTAGCCGGCGAGCACGGCGCTGCGGGCCGACTCCTGCAACCCCAGCTCGAGCCGGACGTCGAGGTCGCGCAGGCGGACGCCGACGGCGCGCAGCTCGTCGTCGACGACCTGGCGGACGCCGGCTCCCTCCTGCATCAGCACGAGCGGCTCCCCGCGCAGCTCGTCGAGCGGGATCGTCCGGCCGGCGAAGCGGTGCCCGGCGGGCACGGCGAGCACGACCTCGTCGCGGAAGAACGGCTCGAAGACGGCGCCGCGGTGCCGGCGCGCGGCGCCGACGACGCCCAGCTCGAGCTCCCGCCGCGCCACCTGTTCGACGATCCGCTGCGTGTCGGAGACGGTCAGGGCGACCTGCACCTCCGGGTGCCGCTGCTGGAACTCGCAGAGCACCACGGGGACGACGATCCCGCCCGGCCCGGTCGAGGCGCCGATCTCGAGCCGCCCGGCCAGCTCGCCCTCCGCCTCCTCGCCGAGCTCGGCGAGCAGCTGCTCCTCCTGGGCGAGCAGCCGCTGGGCGCTCCGGAAGAGCCGGCGGCCGGCCTCGGTCGGCTCGACGCGGCGGCCCGAGCGGTCGAGCAGCTGCAGCCCGAGCCGCTTCTCGAGCGAGCGGATCTGCAGGCTGACCGCCGGCTGGGTGACGCCCAGCTGCTCCGCCGCCTGCGAGAAGCTCGCCCGCTCGACGACGGCGCAGAATGCACGGAGCTGGCGCGTGTCCATAAGCGATCATTATGGACGACAATCTTTAGGATCGTGCGCATCGAGGACACCTTCATCCGCGGCTACCGCCAGCTCGCGCTCGAGACGCCGACGAGGCCGCGCGACCGGATGCTGCGCCTGCTCGACGTCCTCCTCTCCGGGCTCTTCCTGCTCGTCGCGCTGCCGATCGTCGTCCTGCTGACGCTCGTGCTCTGGGCGACGAGCGGCCGGCCGATCCTCTACCACGGCGAGCGCGTCGGCCGCGGCGGCCGGATCTTCACGATGCTGAAGTTCCGGACGCTGCGCCGCGACGCCGAGCAGCGGCTCGGCCCCTACCTCGGCGAGGAGCTCGTCCGCCGGACGCAGGAGGAGTTCACGCCGCTCGGCAAGTGGCTGAAGGCGACGCAGCTCGACGAGATCCCGCAGTTCTGGAACGTCCTGCGCGGCGACATGAGCCTCGTCGGCCCCCGCCCGATCCGGCCCGTCTTCTTCGAGGAGCTCGCGCACGAGCTGCCGGCGTACTGGCAGCGCCTGACGGTCCGCCCCGGCCTGACCGGGCTCGCGCAGGTGCGCCGCGGCTACGAGACGTCGATGGCCGAGAAGCTCGCCCACGACCTCGAGTGGATCGCCGACCGGTCGGTCCGCCTCTACCTTCGCACCGTATGGGCCACAGGCTGGCGCGTCCTCAAGCAGTCGCTGCGGGGCTTGGTCTCGCCCTCGGGCTGATCGCCGTCGCGCTCTGGCTGTGGTGGCCGGCCGCGCCGGCGCGGCCGCAGCTGCTGGTCGGGGTCGACGACGACACGCTCAAGTGGACGGGGCAGCCGCTCGCAGTCGTGCGCTGGCAGCGGCAGCTCGGCGCCGACGCGGTGCGGGTCTGGGTGCCGTGGCACGGCGAGCGGCGGCCGCTCGCCGTGCGGCGCGTCGAGCTCGGCCGGATCGAGCAGGCCGCGCGCCGGACGACGGTCGTGCTCGCCGTCTTCGGCTTCGCGCGGTCGACGCCGACGCAGCCGTGGGCGCAGCGGCGCTTCTGCGGCTTCGCCCGGCGCGCGCTCGCGCTCGTGCCGGACGCGCGCGCCGTCGTCGTCTGGAACGAGGCGAACTCGCCGACGTACTGGCGCGGGACGCCGGCCGACTACGAGCACCTGCTCGCGCGCTGCTACGACGTGCTGCACCGCGACGGCCTGACGGTCCTGGACTCGACCGCGTCCGCGCACGCGCCGGCGGCGTTCCTGCGCGGCGTCGCGGCCGAGTACCGGCACAGCGGCCGGACGCGCCCGCTCGTCGACGCGTTCGGCCACAACCCGTACCCGCGCACGCCGGCGGAGCCGCCCGACGCACGGCACGCGGCCGGCTTCGTCGGCGAGGGCGACTACGCGAGGCTGCGCGCGGCGCTACGGCCGTTCGGCGAGCCGGACGTCTGGTACCTCGAGGACGGCTTCCAGTCGACGGTGCCCGCGCACCTGCGCGGCCGCTACGACGGGCACGAGACGGTGGAGCCGGTCTCGCCCGAGCTGCAGGCGGAGCACCTGCGCGCGGCGATCGCGCTCGCCGCGTGCCAGCCGCACGTGCGCGCCTTCTTCAACTTCGAGCTCGTCGACGAGACGCGCCTCGCCGGCTGGCAGTCGGGGCTCGTCTGGCGCGGCGTCCGCCGGAAGCCCGCCGCGGCGGCGTTCGCCGCCGCGCCCCGGCGCTGCCCGTAGGCTTCGGCCCCATGTGCGGGATCTGCGGGATCGCGGGCGGGGAGGCGGCGCGGCTGGACGGAATGCTGCGCGCGCTCGTGCACCGCGGCCCGGACAGCGGCGGCGCCCACGTCGACGGCGACGTCGCGCTCGGTGCGCGGCGCCTCTCGATCATCGACCTCGCGGGCGGCGACCAGCCGATCGAGAACGAGGACGGCACCTGCGTCGTCGTGCAGAACGGCGAGATCTACAACTACCCGGAGCTGCGCCGCGAGCTCGAGCGCGCCGGGCATTCCTTCCGCACCGACTGCGACACCGAGGTCCACCTGCACCTGTACGAGGAGCACGGGCCCGCGTACGCGGGGCGCCTGCGCGGGATGTTCGCGGTCGCGCTCTGGGACGCGCGGCGGCGGCGGCTCGTGCTCGCGCGCGACCGCTACGGGATCAAGCCGCTCTACTACCGGCACGCCGGCCGGACGCTCGAGTTCGCCTCGGAGCTGCGCGCGCTGCCGCGCGGCGAGATCGACCTCGACGCGCTCGAGGCGTACCTCGCCTTCAACTCGGTCCCGGCGCCCTTCTCGATCTTCCGCGACGTGCGCAAGCTGCCGGCCGGGCACGTGCTCGTGCGGGAGGAGGACGGCACCGTCGAGCTGACGCGGTACGCCCGCCCCGGCCCGCTCGAGGTGCGCGCGGACGACGAGGCGGAGCTCGTCGAGGAGCTGCGCGCGCGGCTGCGCGACTCGGTGCGCGCGCACCTGCTCGCCGACGTGCCGGTCGGCGTGCTGCTCTCCGGCGGCGTCGACTCGGCGGTGCTCGCGGCGCTCGCGGCGCAGGAGACGCCCGAGCCGGTGCACACCTTCACGATCGGCTTCGAGGAGCGGAGCTTCGACGAGCGCGCCGACGCGCGGCGCGTGGCCGAGCGCTACGGGACGAGCCACCACGAGCTGCTCGTGCGGCCCGACCCGCGCCTGCTGCTGGAGACGCTCGCCGACGTGTTCGACGAGCCGTTCGCCGACTCGTCGGCGCTGCCGACCTACCTCGTCTCGCAACTCGCCGCGGAGCACGTCAAGGTCGCGCTCTCCGGCGAGGGCGGCGACGAGCTCTTCGGCGGCTACTACACGTACGCGGCCGACCTGCTCGCGGCGCGCGTCGGCCCCCTGGCGGCGCTCGCGCGCCCGCTCGTCGAGCGGCTGCCGACGTCGACGGCGAAGGCGAGCTTCGACTACAGGGCGAAGCGGTTCGTCCGCGCCGCGCACCTGCCGCCGCTCGAGCGGCATCACGGCTGGAAGGAGATCTTCTCGCCGGAGCTGCGGACGGAGCTGCGCGGAGCGCGAAGCGACTTCGACCCGGTCGACGTGTACCGCGCGCGCTACGCCGAGACGGAGGGCGCGCCCGAGCTCGCCCGCCTGCAGGACGTCGACTTCGGCGTCTACCTCGTCGACGACCTGCTCGTGAAGACCGACCGCGCGTCGATGGCGAGCTCGCTCGAGGCGCGCGTGCCGTTCCTCGACTCCGTGGTCACGAACTTCGCCTTCTCGCTGCCGACGCGGCAGAAGGTGCGCGGGCTGTCGAAGAAGGTGCTGCTGCGCAAGGCGGCGGAGCCGCTGCTGCCGCGCGAGGTCGTGCACGGCCGCAAGCGCGGCTTCTCGATTCCGGCGGCGGCCTGGCTGCGCGGCGAGCTGGCGCCGTTCGCGCGCGAGACGCTCTCGCCGGCGACGCTGCGGCGGCAGGGGTTCTTCGAGCCCGCCGCCGTGACGCGGCTGCTCGACGAGCACGTGCAGGGCGTCGAGGACCGCAGCCGCCAGCTCTGGGGGCTGCTCGCGTTCACGCTCTGGCACGAGCGGCACGTCGAGCAGGAGCCGCCGCTGCTGCGCTCGGCGCGGATGGAGGCGCTGGCGGCATGAGGAGCCTCGACCTCGGGTACCCGCGCACGGAGCTTCGCCGCGAGCTCGTCGCGGCCGTCCTCGCGGGCGCGAAGACCGCCACCGCCGGGCTCGCCGACGACGAGCCGGTTCCGGCGGCCGGGGAGCGGTTCGTCCTCAACGGCTACGACGACGAGCGGTGCGGCGTCGTCGAGGTGGTCGAGGCGCGGGTCGTGCCGGCGCGGGAGATCGACGAGCGGTTCGCGCGCGACGAGGGCGAGGGCTTCGAGACGGTCGACGACTGGCGCGAGGCGCACGAGCGCTTCTTCGAGCAGCCGATCGAGCCCGACACGCCGATCGTCGCAATCCGCTTCCGGCTGGTGGAGAGCGCCTGATGCGCGTGTGGATCGACATGACGGCGAGCGCGCACGTGCTCGTCTTCCGGCCGCTGATCGAGATCATGCGCGGGCGCGGAGACGAGGTGGAGATCACCGCGCGCGACTACGCGCAGACGCTGCAGCTGCTGGAGCTGCACGGGCTGGAGGCGGAGGTGATCGGCCGCCACGGCGGGCGCTCGCGCCTGCAGAAGGCGCGGCAGATGACGCACCGCCTCGGCGCGCTGCGCCGGTGGGCGAAGGGGCGCGGCTTCGACGTCGCGCTCGCGCACGGCTCGCACGAGCTGACCATGACCGCACGCCGGCTCGGCATCCCGAGCTCGACGACGTTCGACTACGAGTTCGCGACGTTGCAGCACCAGCTCGGCTGCCGCGCGGCGACGAAGGTCGTCGTCCCCGACGCGATCCCGCCCGAGCGGCTGCGACCCTACGGCGTCAAGCCGCCGAAGCTCGTCCAGTACCCGGGGCTGAAGGAGGAGTACTACCTCGCCGACTTCGAGCCCGACCGGTCGCTGCTCGACCGCTTCGGCGTCGACCCCGCCCGGATCCTCGTCGTGCTGCGCCCGCCGCCCGACGTCTCGCTCTACCACCGGCACTCGAACCCGCTCTTCCCGATGACGCTCGACCATCTCGGGCGGCTGGAGGACGTGCACGCGTTCGTCCTGCCGCGCACCGAGGAGCAGCGGGAGTACGTGCGCTCGCTCGAGCTGCCGTCGGTGATCCTCCCCGAGACGGCCGTCGACGCGCAGAGCCTGATCGCGCTCGCCGACGTCGTCGTCTCGGCCGGCGGGACGATGAACCGCGAGGCGGCGGCTCTCGGCGTGCCCGTCTACACGACGTACGGCGGCCGGCTCGGCGGCGTCGACGAGGAGCTGATCCGCGAGGGCCGGCTGAAGCCGCTGACCGACCCGCGAGCGCTCGACCTGCACAAGCGCGACTCCACGGGCACGCGCGTGCGGCGCGACCCGCACGAGCTGCTCGCGCTGCTGCTCAGCGCGCTCGGCTGAACGTCCCGCCGTCGCGGAGCGACGTGGCGGCCTCGACGAGCGCGGCGCGCGCGACCCAGGTGAAGGCGCCGCCGACGCTGATCCGCTGCGCCCCCGCGGCGAAGATCTCCTCGACGCTCAGCCCCGGCGGCGCGAGCACGCTCACCGGCTTCGAGACGGCCTCGCAGACGGCGCGGATCGTCTCGACGCTGCGCAGCCCCTGCGCGAAGAGGCAGTCGGCGCCGGCCCGCTCGTACGCCTGCAGGCGGGCGATCGTGTCGTCGAGGTCGTCGACGCCGTGGATGTGGTTCTCGGCGCGGCCGACGAGGACGAACGGGTGCTCGAGCGAGCGCGCCGCCTCGACGGCCTCGCTCAGCCGCTCCACCGCCTCCTCCCGCCCGTAGATGCGGGAGCCGTCCCAGTCCTCGATCGAGGCGCCGACGGCGCCCGCCGCGGCGACGCGCCGGATCGCCTCGCCGGGCGGCCCGTGGCCGTCCTCGAGGTCGACGGCGAGCGGGACGTCGACGGCCGCCGCGACGAGCCGCACGTGCTCGACGACCTCGTCGAGCGTCGCCTGGCCGTCCTCCTTGCCGAGCGTGAACGCGAAGCCGGAGCTCGTCGTTGTCAGCGCCGGGAAGCCGAGCGACTCGAGCACCTTCGCCGAGCCCGCGTCCCACGGGTTCGGGATCAGGAACGGCTCGCCCCGGTGGAGCTCGACGAACCGCTCTCCCCGCTCACGCTGCCCATCCTCAGCCGACAACCGCACGCAGCACCTCCTCGCCGTACTTCGCCAGCTTCGCAGGTCCGACGCCGCTGACGGCGGCGAGCTCGGCCAGCGTCCGCGGGCGCCGCGCGGCGATCTCCGTCAGCGTCGCGTTCGAGAAGACGACGTAGGCCGGCACGTCGTCGGCGCGGGCGCGCTCCAGCCGCCACGCCTTCAGCGCCTCGAATTCCTCGGGCGCGGGCGCCGCCTCGACCCGGGGCGGCGCGGCGCCCAGCTCGCGGAGGAAGCGCGAGGGCTTGCCGGTCCAGGTCAGCACGAGGTGGCGGCGGGCGCGGGTGATGCCGACGTAGAGCAGCCGCCGCTCCTCGCCGACGTCGCCGCGCCGGATCGGCAGCTCGCCCTCCTCGAGCCGCGGCAGGAAGACGGCGTCGAACTCGAGCCCCTTCGCCCGGTGCAGCGTCAGCAGGTGGACGCCGCCGCGAGCGCCGGCGCCGAACCGCTCGTGCAGCGAGGCCGCGAACTCGCCGCAGCTGCCCTCGAACGTGGCCGCCAGCCGCACGAGCCGCGCCAGGTCGGCCTGCCGGGTCTGCTCCCGCTCGCCGAGCTTGTCGGGAGGATCGGGCAGCCAGCCGGCGGCGAGCGCGAGCCGCCGCACGACCTCGGCCGCCGGGCCCTGCTCGCGCGGCAGCACGCGCAGCAGCCGCCGCGCGGCGTCGCGCGAGAGCAGCGAGGCGCCCTGGAAGGGGATGCCGGCGTCGTGGAACGCCTCCTCGAAGTCGGCGGCGCGGGCGTTCGTCCGCACGAGCACCGCCGTCTGCTCGAGCGGCACGTCGAGCTCGCGGATCCGCGCGGCGACGTCGATCCCCGGCGCGATCACCACCTCCGGCCCGTCGGGCAGCGCCGTGCGCAGCTTCGGCGCCAGCCTGTTCGCGACCGCGACGACCTGCGGCGTCGAGCGGTAGCTCTGCTCGAGCCGCACGACGGTCGCGTGCGGGAAGCGGCGCGGCAGCGCGAGCAGCCAGTGGGGGCTCGCGCCGGTGAAGCCGTAGATCGACTGCCACTCGTCGCCGACGGCGCAGAGCTCGTCGGACGCGCCGAGCCACTGGTCGAGCAGCGCCTGCTGCAGCAGGTTGACGTCCTGGTACTCGTCGACCGTGAACGCCCGCCAGCGCTCGCGCACGAGCTCCCGCGCCTGCCCGTCCTCCTCGAACAGCCGCACCGCTCGCTCGAGCAGGTCCTCGAAGTCGATCGCCCCGGCCTCCTGCTTGCGCCGCTCGTACTCGCGGAAGACGCGGTGCATCAGGTCGACCGGGATCGGCGGCTCGTGCTCGCCGAGGCCGCTCACGTAGTCGGCGGGCGCCAGGCGGCGGTTCTTCGCCCACTCCACCTCGGTCGCGAGGTCGGCGGCCGGCCGGAACTTGTAGGGCGCCGGCAGCCGGTTCGCGATCTGGCGGAGCAGCAGCGCCTTCGTGGGCATGATCGTCGGGACGGCGTCGCCGCCGAAGCGGCGGAGCAGCGCGAGCGCCGCCGAGTGGAACGTCGACGCGCGCACGCCGTCGACCCCGAGCGCGGCCAGGCGGCCGCGCAGCTCGCCCGCCGCCTTGTCGGTGAAGGTGACCGCGACGAGCTCCGAGGGCGCGAAGGCGCCGCTGCGCACCTGCCACGCGATCCGCCGCGTGATCGTCGTCGTTTTGCCGGTGCCCGCCCCGGCGAGGATGCAGACCGGGCCGCGGGCCGCCTCGACCGCGGCGCGCTGCTCGTCGTTCAGGCCGGCGAAGATCCGCTCGTCGTCCATCGGGCCGCTCACCGTAGCCGCCGCGTCGGCCAGAATCCGCACGAATGCGTGTCGTCGCCACAGCCGTGTCCGCCGTCGTCGTGGTCGTCGCGGCCGTGGTCGTCGGGCTCTTCCTCTGGCTTCGCACGTATGCACCGCTCGACGCGCACGGCCCCGTCTCGCCGGGGCCGGGCCTCGGCGCCGCCGTCGAGCCGACCTTCGGCTCCGGCGGCAAGACGGTGTTCATCCCGACCTACCGGCCCGGTCACCACTTCGACACGCAGCTGACGCTGCACAACGGCGGCCGGTTCGCCGTCACGGTCACCGGGATCGGGGCCGTCCCCGGCCCGCTGACGCCGGCCCAGCTGATCGACCCCGTGCACGACAGGCCGCTCGGCGCGCTGCGCCTCGACCCGCACGACGACGCGATCGTCGTCCTGCGCTGGCAGCTCGCCTGCGGGCCGAAGGACAAGGAGGTCGCCTCCGACCGGGTGCGGCTGCGCTACCGCTACCTGTCCTGGTTCACGCGGACGCAGGCGGTGGCGCTGCCGTTCGCGGTGACGCTTCGCTGTGCGGCTGCTCCGCCGGTGTCGCCCTGACGCGCTGCTCGAGGCGCGGCTCGTTGACGACGACGTTCAGCTTCGCGACCACCTCGAGCGTGTCGCCCTCGCCCGCCAGCCGCTCCAGCTCCGCGAGCTCCGCCCAGAGCCAGGCCGGGTCGATCGCGGGCCGGCGCAGCCGCATGATCTTCGAGTGCGCGCTCTCGAAGACGGACTCGTCGTCCGCCCACAGCCGCTCGTAGAGCGTCTCGCCGGGACGGCTGCCGATGAAGTCGATCTTGATGTCGACGTCCGGCCGCTTGCCCGACAGGCGGATCATGTTCCGGGCGAGGTCGACGATCTTCACGGGGTCGCCCATGTCGAGGACGAAGACGTCCCCCGAGCCGCCGATCGCGCCCGCCTGCACGACGAGCGACGCGGCCTCCGGGATCGTCATGAAGTAGCGCGTCATCTCCGGATGCGTCACCGTCACCGGGCCGCCGCGCGCGATCTGGCGGCGGAAGGTCGGCACGACGGAGCCGGCCGAGTTGAGCACGTTGCCGAAGCGGACGGCGGCGAAGCGGGTCGAGATCCCCGGCCGGCGGCCGAGCGCCTCGATGATCCACTCGCAGAGCAGCTTGCACTGGCCCATGACCGTCTGGCGGTTGACCGCCTTGTCGGTCGAGATCTGCACGAACCGCTCGACGCCGAACTCGATCGCCACCTCCGCGACCGCCTGCGTCGCGAGCGCGTTGTTGACGACGGCGGCGATCGGGTTCGCCTCCATCAGCGGCACGTGCTTGTACGCGGCCGCGTGGAAGACGATCTCCGGCCGGTAGCGCTCGAAGAGGTGACGCAGACGCGGACGGTCTCGCACGTTCGCGAGCACGGGGATCGCCGCCGTGAACCCGCGCTCGGTGACGAGCTCGCGCTCGATGTCGAAGAGCGGCGTCTCGCCCTGGTCGAGCAGGATCAGGCGCTTCGGCTTCAGGCGGGCGATCTGCCGCGCGAGCTCCGAGCCGATCGAGCCGCCGGCGCCGGTGACGAGCACCACTCTGTCCTTCAGGTAGGCGGCGACGTCCTCGAGCGCGACCTCGACCTGCGCCCGGCCGAGCACGTCCTCGACCTGGATCGGGCGGATGCCCGCGAGGTCGATCTGCCCGCCGATCAGCTCGTACAACGCGGGCAGCGTCTTCACCGGGACGCCGGCGTGCTCGGCCGCGTCGAAGACGCGCTGGCGCAGCTCGCCGGAGGCGGACGGGATCGCGATCAGCAGCTCGTCGGGCGAGTGCTCGCGGAGGATCCGCGGCAGCTCCTGCGTCGTCCCGAGCACGCGGACGCCCTGGATCCGCGTCGACCGCTTCGCCGGGTCGTCGTCGACGAAGCCGATCGGCGTGGCGGTGAGCATCCGCGAGCGCTGCAGCTCCTGCACGACGAGCCGGCCCGCGTCGCCCGCGCCGACGACGATCACCTCGGTGCCGCGCGCGACGACGCCGCCGCGCGGCCGTTCGATCACCGTTCGCGCGAGCAGGCGCGCGCCCGCGATCAGGGCCATCGTGATCAGCAGGTCCATGACCGCGATCGAGCGCGGCAGGCGGACGTTGTGCACCGGCGAGGCGAAGTACACCGTCACGTCGGCGACGAGCGAGGCGACGACGACGCCGCGCGCCGCGCTCCACATGTCGTGCACGGAGACGTAGCGCCACCAGCGCCGGTGGAAGCCGAAGAGCAGGAAGACGGCGACCTTGATCGCGACGACGGGCAGGATCGTCCGCCGCAGCAGCGTGTCGTAGTAGATCGGGAGCCCGCGGTCGAAGCGGAGCTCGAAGGCGAGGAACCACGCGAGCGCGACGATCCCGGCGTCGATCACCAACTGGACCAGCCGGTGACGGCCGAAACCGTTCATCGCGCTAGGCCGTCGCCGCGACTCCGACGGCGGTGCGCACGACGTCGACGACGCGTCTCTGCGCCTCGACAGGCATCCCCGGCCAGAGCGGCACCGAGAAGTTCTCCTGCGCGACGCGCTCCGTCTCGGGCAGCGACCCCGGCTCCCAGCCGAGGAAGCGGAGCGCCGGCTGCAGGTGCAGCGGCGTCAC
Source organism: Gaiellaceae bacterium (assembly GCA_035708345.1). GTDB lineage: Bacteria > Actinomycetota > Thermoleophilia > Gaiellales > Gaiellaceae > Palsa-739. Next base: position 21,129 of record DASSSR010000013.1, on the reverse strand, counting down.
GTAGTACGTCGCCGTGCCGATCTTCGCGTCGAGCAGCGCCTTGCGGATCGAGTCGCGCTCGGGCGAGCGGCAGACGAACAGGTGGTAGATGTGGCCGGGCTCGTCCTGCGGCAGCTCCACGAGCTCGCCGAGTCCGAGCTCCGCGTAGCGCGCGGCAGCCTCGCGGCGGCCGGCGTTCCACTCGTCGATCTTCGTCAGGAAGACGCGCAGGAACGCGGCCTGCAGCTCGTCGAGGCGGGAGTTGTAGCCGACGAAGTCGAAGTCGACCTTGTCGCGCGAGCCGTGGAACGCGAGCACGCGGACGCGGTCGAGCAGCTCCTCGTCGCTCGACGCGACGAGCCCGCCGTCGCCGAGGCAGAAGAGGTTCTTCGTCGGGAAGAAGCTGAACGTCGAGATCCGGCCCTGCTGCGCGATCCCGGGCGCGCCGAACGCCTGAGCGGCGTCCTCGATCACGTCCTTGCCGAGCCCGACGAGCTCGCCGATCGGCGCGGGGCGGCCGAACAGGTGCACCGGCATGATCGCCTTCGTCCGCTCGGTGATCTTCGCGGCGACGTCCTCCGGGTCGACGTTCAGCGTCACCGGGTCGACGTCCGCGAAGACGGGCGTCGCGCCGCGGCGCGCGATCGACTCGGCGGTCGCGTAGAACGTGAAGGCCGGGCAGATCACCTCGTCGCCGGGGCCGATCTCGAGCGCGTCGAGCACGAGCACGAGCGCGTCGGTGCCGTTCGCGACCCCGACGGAGCCCTTCACGCCGAGCCGGGTGGCCGCCTCCTGCTGGAACGCGTGGAAGTGCGGCCCGCGGATGAACTGGCCCCCGTCGAGGACGTCGGCGAAGCGGGCCTCCAGCTCGGCGCGCAGCGGCGCGAACTGGGCCTTGACGTCAACGAGCGGAATCTGCTGCTCGGGCACGGCGACTCACTCTAGCGGCGTTGATCCATCGGTAGACGAGATACGCCGCGACGAGCAGAACGCCTGCCACGATCGCGTACTCGACGTACGCGAAGGCGTGGTTGAACCGCTCGTAGCTGGAGCCGAGCGCCCAGCCGACGCCGGCGAAGGCGAACGCCCAGATCGCGGAGCCGATCAGGGTGAAGAACGTGTACGGCGCGAGCCGCATCTCGAAGACGCCGGCGGGGATGGAGACGAAGGAGCGGAGCACGGGGGTGATCCGGCCGAGCAACACGCCGACGTTCCCCCAGCGGGCGAACCACGCCTCCGCCCGGTCGAGCCGCTCGGGCGTCACGTGCAGCCAGCGGCCGCGGCGCTCGAGCAGCGGCCGGCCGCCGTAGACGCCGATCCCCCAGCCGACGAGCGCGCCGGCGAGGTAGCCGAGCGTGCCCGCGAGCGCCATCGTCAGGTACGCGGGCGCGCCGAAGCCGATCTGCGCGCCGAAGAGCTGGACGTGGTGCGCGGAGGTGAAGACGCCCGCCGCGACCGCGCCGGCGTACAGCATCACGAGCTCGCTGGCGGCGGGGAAGACGGCGTCGATCGCCATCAGCCCGAAGACGGCGTAGGCACCGTGCGAGGCGACCGCGGAGGTGAAGCTGCCGGAGACGGAGGCGACGATCACCGGCGCCGGGACCCGAACGGAACGGTCTGCGTGACGGAGCCGGTCGCGTTCGTCGCGGTCACCTGCACACGGTAACCGGTTCGCGGGCTGCCGTTCCAGGTCACCTGCTGGGCGCCCGCCCCGAGCTTCTTCGCGAGCAGCGTCGCGACGGTGATCCCGTTCGCGTTCTCGACCGTGACGGTGACGTCGGCGGGGCGCGCCAGCTGGAAGGAGACGGTCGTGCCGGCGACCGCGACCGAGCCCAGCGTCAGGTCGACCGCGAACGGCCGCTGCGCGGTCGTCGTGCGGCCGAGGTCGTCGACGCCGGTGACGGAGAACGTCCACTGGCCCTCGGCGGCGCCCTTCGCGTCCCAGGTGAGCGTGTGCACGCCGGGCTGCTCGGCGTCCTGCGCGAGCACGATCGGCGCGGCGGCGCGGCCCGGGCCGGCGAGCGAGGCGGTCACCTGCGAGGGCCGGACGAGCTTGTACGTGAAGGTCTGCGTGTCGTCGACGCCGTCGCCGTTCGGCGAGACGACGGCCGTCGCCGGCGGCGCGGCGTAGACGCCGGTGTACGCGAGCACGAGCGCGTCGGCGAGCGGCTGCTCCGCGTTGCTCGACGGCCGCGTGAGCAGGGTGCCGTCGAACGCCATCGCCGCCGACGGGCCGGTGCCGAGACCGAACGCGGTGCGCGCGCCGAGCCGGGCGAGCGCGACCGCGAGCTCGTAGTTCGTCATCCCCGCGCTGTACGCGGAGGTGCCCCCCTCGACCGTCACGAGCAGGATCCGGCCGTCGGCGAGCTGGCCGACGGCGCTGCGCGCGCTGCGGCGGTTCAGCACCGGGTCGCCGAACGACTCGCGCGAGCGGAAGATCGGCTTGCCGTTCGCGACGAGCGCCGGGCCGCCGCCGATCGCGGAGCGCATCGCGCTCCAGTTCGGCGTCAGCGTCGGGCGGATCTCGATCGTCGTCCCCGCCGGCGCCTCGGCGGCGAGGTGCGGCGCCTGGTTGCCGCGCGAGACGAGCACGGCGCCGTTGGGCGGGATCGCGACGGGGCCGTGGTCGGTGACCTGCGTGACGACGCCGGTGTCGACCGAGTTGGGGGTCAGCGGCGCGAGCGGGTCGACCACGTCGACCACGACGCCGGACTCCGCGGGCGTCGTCGGCCCCCAGGCCGCCGTGTAGAGCGTCGTGTGCCCCTTGACCGGCGGCGCGTTCAGGTCGAGCTGGCGGCGCTGGCCGGTCCCGCGCCAGGTGCCGTCGAAGGCGACCTGCGCGACGGAGAGCGTGCCGTCCGCGCCGATGCCGAGGCTCGAGCGGGCCGACGCCGGCGCGGAGTCGAGCAGCCCGTCGCGCAGCAGGATCCCCGTCGGCTTGCCGGGGTCGGGCGTGAAGAAGTCGCCGTTGACGCCAACCGTCGTCGCGGTCGCGCTCAGCTCCTTCTGCATGTCGGTCAGCTTCTCCGTCGCGACGACGGCGCCGTTCGAGAGCACGGGCTGGAGCGAGTAGAGGCTGCCGTCGGGCTTCGGCGCCGTGACGACGTCCAGCACGACCGGGCCGTGCGGCGTGAACTCGACCTGCCGCTGGTAGGTGACGCCGGGCATCAGCACCTGGGGCGGCGGTTGCGGGACGGAAGCCCGGTTCGCGGCGCCCGCGGGCAGTGCGGCGGTCGCAGCGACGGCTGCGGCGATGACGATCCGGCGGAACAGCACGACGACCCGCGCCAGAGTAGCCTCCGCCGCCGTGGGCGTCCGCACGATCGACGACGGCTACGACTTCCGCGTGCTCGTGCTCGACGACACGTGGGTGCTGCGGATCCCACGCCGCCCCGGGGTGGTGCGGGCGCTCGAGACGGAGGTCGCGCTGCTGCCGGCGCTCGCGCCGGCGCTGCCCGTGCGGGTGCCGGAGTTCGAGCACGTGTCGGCGGAGCCGCCGTTCGTCGTCTACCGGCTGATCGAGGGCGAGCCGCTGCGGGACGAGGAGGCGCGGCCGTTCCTCGAGACGCTGCACGCCTTCGATCCGGCCGGGCTGCCGGTGCCGCGCGAGGACTGGGTCGAGGCGTACCGCCGGCAGGCGGCGGAGTTCCGGCGGGTCGTGCTGCCGCTGCTGGACGTGGACGAGCGGCCGCGGGCGGAGGCGCTCTTCGCGGAGGTGGAGACGCTGGTCGGCTTCGAGCCGGCGCTCGTGCACGGCGACCTCGGGCCGGAGCACCTGCGCTGCCGCGAAGGGCGGCTCGTGGGCGTGATCGACTGGGGCGACGCCCGGGTCGGCGACCCGGCGCTCGACTACGCCTGGCTGCTGAACGTCGCCCATCCCGAGTGGGACGCCGGGCCCGAGCTGCGCCGCCGGGCACGGTTCTACCACCGCCTCGGCCCGTGGTACGAGGCGCACCACGGCGTCGCCACCGGGCGACCGGCGCACGTCGAAGCCGGGCTGCGCGGGATCCGCGAGCGACTCTGACCCGTCCGTGCGGGCCGTGTACACGGCGCGTACCTATTACCCAAACGAAAGTGTGACTTTTGCGCCGCCCGTCCCCCGCGGCGACGCGGCGCGCTGTGCGCGACCCGGAGGGCCGGTACTAGGTACGCGAACGAAAGCGTGACGCCGCGAGCGACTCTGAACCGTCCGTGCGGGCCGTGTACACGGCACGTACCTATTACCCAAACGAAAGTGTGACTTTTGCGCTGCCCGTCCCCCGCGGCGACGCGGCGTGCCGTGCGCGACGCGGAGGGCCGGTACTAGGTACGCGAACGAAAGTGTGACGCCCGGCGCCGCGGACGGCCGGTGTCAGTTCCAGACCTTGACCGGACGGTAGAGCGTGTCGCGCTGGACCGGGATCTTCCCGAGTGAGCGGATCAGGTGCACGAACTCGTCCGTCGACGCGCGGTACGTCGTGCCCGCGGCGGAGACGACGTTCTCCTCGATCATCACGCTGCCGAGGTCGTCGGCGCCGAACTGCAGCGCGACCTGGCCGATCTTCTTGCCCTGCGTCACCCACGACGAGCCGATGTGCGGCACGTTGTCGAGATAGATGCGGGAGACCGCCTGCGTCAGCAGGTAGTCGAACGAGGTCGGCCGCGACTCGGGCGGCACGAGCGCGCCGAGGCGGTTGCCGTCGTCCTGGAACGTCCACGAGAAGAAGGCGCGGAAGCCGGGCGCCTCGTCCTGCAGCTCGCGGATGCGGTGCAGATGGACGACCCGCTCCTCGAGCGTCTCGACGTGGCCGTACATCATCGTCGCGCTCGTCGAGATCCCCAGCCGGTGCGCGTGCCGCATGACGCCGAGCCACTCGCCCGCCTTCGTCTTCTTCGGCGAAATGATCTCGCGCACGCGGTCGACGAGGATCTCGCCGCCGCCGCCCGGCAGGGAATCGAGGCCGGCGTCGCGCAGCCGGGTCAGGGTTTCCGGCACCGACAGCTTCGACGTACGCGCGACGTGCTGCACCTCCGGCGGCGACAGCGCGTGCAGGTGGATCGCGTAGCGGGCCTTGATCGAGCGGAACAGGTCCTCGTAGTAGTCGATCCCGAGATCCGGGTGGTGACCGCCCTGCATCAGCAGCCCCGTGCCGCCGATCGCGAGCGTCTCCTCGATCTTCTTGAAGATCACCGGCTTCGGCAGCAGGTAGCCCTCGCGCGTGTCGCCGGGCGAGCGGTAGAAGGCGCAGAAGTCGCAGTCGGTCTTGCAGATGTTCGTGTAGTTGAGGTTGCGGTCGATGATGAACGTCACGCGCTCCGGGTCGTGCCTGCGGTTGCGGAGCTCGTTCGCGACGCGCCCGACCGCGACGAGGTCGCGCGAGCGGAGCAGCGTCAGCGCGTCGTCGTCCGTGATCCGCTCGCCGTCGAGCGCCTTCTCGAGCACCTCGGTGACGGGATGGACGGTGACGCTCATCAGGCGACGGCCGCCCCGGTCGTCTGGACGAAGCGCAGCTCCGGCACCGACTCGAGCAGGCCGGCGTCCCGCGCCAGCTCGAGGAACGTGTACAACCCGGCACGCTCGCGCGGGCCGAAGCGGTAGCGCAGCTTCTCGAAGTAGCGGGCGAGAAAGCCCGCCGGGTAGCCGTAGCGCTCGGCCGCCTCGTAGGCGAGCCGCTCCGGCTCCGCGCGCGCGAGCCGCACCGACGCGACGAGCGCGTCCTCCAGCTCCGCCAGCCCCTCGGCGAGCGGCTCCGGGCACGCCCAGACCGCGAAGACCATCGGCAGCCCCGTCCGCTCGAGCCAGAGCCGGCCGAGGTCGTGGTGCGGCGTCGGGTCCTCGAAGGCCGACTTGAGCGCGGCGTCGCCGATCAGCAGCTTCGCGTCCGCCTCGCCCGCCTCGTACGCCTCGAGGCCCACCTGCTCCGCCTCGGGCAGCAGCACCTTCGTCAGCGCGACCGACGTCGCCGACTCCGGCGTCACCGCGACGACGCGCACCTGCTCGAGCGGCTTGCGCGAGACGAGCTGGATCGAGTCGACGGCGCCCTCCGAGGCGACACAGAGGCGCGGCAACAGCCGCAGCCGGTCCGCGTTGCGCGCGTACTCGATCGAGGAGATCGGAGCCGTGTCGAGCTCGCCCTCGACGAGCAGCCGGTTCAGCGCCGTCGGGACGCCCTGCACCTCCTCCACGTCGGCGCCGACGCGGTAGAAGACCGGCGCCATGTTCACGTAGCTGATCCGGCCCAGCTTCACCATCGGCGCAGCTCGTTGTAGAGCGAGTCGCGCTGCACCGGGATCCGCCCCGCGTCGCGCACGAACCGGACGAGCTCGTCGATCTTCTGCTCCGTGCCGCTCGTCGCGCCGGCGGCCTGGAAGATCTTCTCGCGCACGACGGTGCCCTGCACGTCGTTCGCGCCGAAGTGCAGCGCGAGCTGCGCCATCGGCATGCCCATCATGATCCAGTACGCCTTCACGTGCGGGACGTTGTCGAGCAGCAGCCGCGCGGTCGCGATCACGCGCAGGTCCTCGGCGCCGGTCGTGAAGCGGAAGCCCCGCCGCTCGAACACCGTGTTCTCCGGGTGGAACGCGAGCGGGATGAAGGAGAGGAAGCCGCCGGTCCTGTCCTGCTGCTCGCGCAGGCGCAGCATGTGGTCGACGCGCTCCTCGTACGTCTCGACGTGCCCGTAGAGCATCGTGCACTGCGTCGTGATCCCGAGCCGGTGCGCGGTGTCGTGGACGTCGAACCACTCCTCGGCCGGCTCCTTGCCCGGCGCGATCAGCGCGCGCACGCGCGGCGCGAAGATCTCGGCGCCGCCGCCCGGCATCGAGCCGAGGCCGGCGTTCCTGAGGACGCGCAGCACCTCCTCGTGCGAGCAGCCCTCGAGCTTCGACATGTGGTGGATCTCGGAGGCCGTGTAGAACTTCAGGTGCACGTCGGGCAGCGCCGCCTTCAGCTTGCGCAGCAGCTCGGCGTAGTACTCGAGGTCGACGTGCGGGTTCTCGCCGTTGACGGTGTGGATCTCGGTGAACTGCGAGACCTCGTACTGCTTCACGGCGTCCTCGACGAACTCGTCGGCGGTGATCGTGAAGGCGTCCTCCTGCTTGTTCGTGCGCGCGAACGCGCAGAACTTGCACTTCACCCGGCAGACGTTCGTCTGGTACAGGTTGATGTTCTGGACGAAGTAGACCTCGTCCCCGCCGCCGCGGAGCCGCCGCGCGAGGTCGGCGAGCTCGCCCAGCGCGAGCAGGTCGTCCGTCTCCATCAGCGCGACGCCGTCCTCGAAGTCGAGCCGCTCGCCCGCCTCGACCTTCTCGCGGATCGGCGCGAGCGTGTCGAGCCTGTCGAGTACCGCCATCGCTCCCCCTAGGCCTCTCTGTCGACGACTGCGTGCGTCAGCGCCTCGAGCTCGTCGCGGTGGAGCTCGCCGTTGAGGCACGCCCTGGCCCGTCTAGCGTAGTCCAGCGCCACCTCGCGAGAGCGCTCGAGCGCACCGGTCGCGGCGACGCGGACGAGCGCGCCGTCCATCGGCCCGCCCGCGAGCGCGGCGCGGACGACCTCGTCCTGCTGCGCGGCGAGCAGCAGCGGCAGCGTCGGGGTGCCGTCGCGCAGGTCCGTGCCGGCGATCTTGCCGGTCTCGATCGTCGCGCCCGAGCAGTCGAGCACGTCGTCGGCGATCTGGAACGCGACGCCGAGAGCGAGCCCGTACGCCCCGGAGCCGCCGCCGAGCCGGCACGCCGCCTCGAACAGCTTCCCCGTCTTCAGCGCGCAGCGCTCGAGGTACGCGTCGACCGACGTGGAGGGATCGTGCGTCTGCGTGCGCTGGAGCGCCTCTCCGCGCGCGAGCGCGAGCGTCGCGTCGGCGAGCACGCGCACGGCCTCCGCGTCGCCGGTCGCCGTCAGCTCGGCGAAGGCGCGCGCGAACAGGTAGTCGCCGGTCGCGCGCGCCGCCCCGGCGCCGTACACCGACCACGCCGCCGCCTTGCCGCGGCGGAAGTGCGCGCGGTCGATCAGGTCGTCGTGGACGAGCGTCGCCATGTGGACGAGCTCGACCGCGACGCCCGCGGCGAGCGACGGCTCGCGGCCCGCCGGCGTCGAGAGGAAGACGAGGACCGGGCGCAGCCGCTTGCCGCCCGCGGCGAGCGCCTCGTTGCCGACGGCCGCGACGAGGCCGGGATGGCTGGCCACCGTCCGGGCGAGCCGCTCCTCGAGCGCGTCGAGGTAGGCCTCGAGCCCGTCGGCGGCGCGGATCGACGCGAGCGTCTCGGCTGTCGTGGCTATGAGCCGTCCTCCCCCTGCGGCGCCGCCAGCCCCAGATGGAGCGCGACGATCCCCCCTGCGAAGAGGCGGTACCGGACGCCGGCGAAGCCGGATCGCTCGAGCAGCCGCGCGAGCGCGTCCGGCTCCGGGAAGCGGCGGACGCTCGCCGGCAGGTACGTGTACGCGTCGCCGCCCGGAAGCACCTTGCCGAGCACGGGCACGACCCGGTCGAACCAGACGCGGTAGAAGGGAGCGAGCGCGCCCCGCGGCGTCGTGATCTCGAGGATGCCGAGCCGGCCGCCCGGCCGCAGCACGCGCCGCAACTCGTGCAGCCCCCGCTCGAGGTCGGCGACGTTGCGGATCCCGAAGCCGACCGTCGCCGCGTCGAAGCTGCCGTCCTCGAACGGGAGCGCGAGCGCGTCGCCCTGCACCCACTCGACCTGTGCGTCCTTGCGCCGCGCCCGCTCCAGCATCGGCCCGGAGAAGTCCAGGCCGGTCGCGTGCGCGCCGCGCAGCCGTGCGCCGGCCGCGAGGTCGCCGGTGCCGCAGCACGCGTCGAGCACCCGGTCTCCCGGCCGCACCGTCTCGTCGAGGGTGATCCGCCGCCAGCGCCGGTCGAGGCCCGCGGTCATGACGCGGTTCATCGCGTCGTAGACCGGCGCGATCCGGTCGAACATCCGCCGTACGCCGTCGGCCGGCAGCGTCCCGCTCTCCATTAGCCGGGATTGTGCCTCTCTCGGCAGCAGCCGAGCGCGGCGGGCCGCGCTACCGCGGGCCCTTGGAGGCTTCGAGGAAGATCGCGAGCTGACGCAGCCGTTCCTCGCCGAGCGACTCGAACTTCGGCATCGGCGAGCCCGGGTTCACGCACGACGGGCACTTCAGGTGGTTGATCTGGAACTGGATGCCGAGGTTGCGGGTGCCGATCGACGTCAGGTCGGGCGCGCCCAGGTTCGACGAGCCGGTGCCGAGATACGTGTGGCATGCGGTACAGCCCGCGACCGCGAACAGCTTCGCCCCGGGCTGCGCCTTCGGCGGCAGCTTCTCGGCGGCGATCCAGTGCGGCACGTCCGCGATCACCTCGGAGGCGAGCGCCTCGGAGGCGGTCGCGCCCTTCCACGTCAGCACCGCCATCGAGAGGATCACGAGCACGGCGCCGACCGCGGCGAGCGGGCGATGGAGCAGCCGGCGCTCGCGGCGCAGGTCGTAGAACGGCACCGCGATCAGCAGGATCAGCGCGATCGTCGGCACGCCGACCGTGCCGAGGAACACCGACTCCGGCCACTTGAAGATCCGGAGCAGGTAGAAGAGGAAGTAGAAGTACCAGTCCGGCCGCGGGACGAAGCTGTCCGTCCCCGGGTCGGCCGGCGCCGTGTACTCCGGCCCGAGCAGGCCCTGGTGCGTGCCGTCGTGGTGCGGCGCCCACGACGTCCACTTCCAGATGCACGCGAGCCCGACGATGACGCTCACGACGACGAGCGACATCACCGTGTCGTGGAACATCGCGTACGGGTAGAACGGCTTCCCGCGGGCGGCGACGTCCTCCTTGTAGCGCTTGAACTCCGCGCGCCGCTCGTCGAGGCGGCTCGGCTTCTCGACGACCGCCATTACTCGCCGCCTCCCGGCTCCATCGCCGTGCCGCGCGCGACCGGCCGCGTCAGGCCCGGGCGCAGCGTGCCGGTGCCGTTCGTCTCCTCGACCGGCGTCATCCCCGCGGCCTCCTTCGACCACGGCGGCGAGGTGACCCCGAGCCGGATCACGAGGTAGAGATGCAGGCCGATCAGCGCCATGATCCCGCCCGGCACGAGCAGCATGTGCAGCGAGTAGAAGCGCGTCAGCGTGTCCGCGCCGATCTCCTGGCCGCTACGCAGGAACTGCGCGAGCCAGGGCCCGAGGAAGGGCGCCGTCCCGTTCAGGTTGATGCCGACGACGCTCGCCCAGTACGCGGTCTGGTCCCACGGCAGCAGGTAGCCCGTGAACCCCTCCATCATCCCCATCACGAGCAGGAGCACGCCGATGATCCAGTTCAGCTCGCGCGGGTACTTGTACGCGCCGAAGAGGAACACGCGCCCCATGTGCAGGAACATCAGGATGATGAAGACGCTCGCGCCCCACTTGTGCATGCCGCGCACGAGCCAGCCCATGGTCACGTGGTCGGTGATGTTCTGGATCGACGCGTACGCGTCGTGCGGCGTCGGCTTGTAGTACATCGCGAGGATCACGCCGGTGATCGCCTGCACGAGGAACGCGGTCAGCGTCGCCGACCCGAGCGTCTGCATCCAGTTCGTGTCGCCGGGGACCTTGCGGAAGAGGAAGTAGCGGACGCCGCCGACGAGCCCCGACCGCTCCTCGAGCCAGTCGAGCGGATAGACGACGGCGTCCTGCATCCGCTGGCGGCGGAGCTGCGCGCGCGTGGGCTGTCTGCGGTACGTCGTCGCCATCGCTAGTGGTGGGGCGGGTTGAGGGGGTAGAACCACTGCTCGGGCCCGTCGACGTGCTCGCCCGGGCCGACCGGCTTGTACTTGAAGATCTTCGCCTGCGCGCCGGTGCCGTCGACGTGCGAGACCGAGTACGTCGAGAGCAGCACGAGCCGGCCGTTGTCGATCTCGTACTCGTAGCGGTCGAGCGCGCGCACCGGCGGCCCCGCGGTGCGGTTGCCCTCCGTGTCGTACTGGCCGCCGTGGCAGGGGCAGCCGAAGCCGGCGGGCACGCTCGGGACGAGCGTGACGGGGCCGTTCGCGCCGTGCTCGGTCTGGTTCTTCAGGCCGAGGATCGCGCCGCTCGGGCCGTTCGCCTGCACCGGGCAGCCGAGGTGGGCGCACCGGTTGGAGATGATCGTGAAGCTCGGGACCTGCTTCGACGCCTGCTGGATCGAGCCGTTGTTGCGCACGAACGCGGTGCGCCGGTTGACGTCACCCTGCGACGGGTCGAAGTTGAACGTCGCGACGTACCACTGCCCTTCCTTGTAGTCGGCGACCGGGCCCATGTCGACCTTGTGCCGCTTCTGCCCGAGGAACGGGGGCAGGATCGCGAAGCCCGCGACCGGGACGGTGATCAGGCCGCCGATGACGCCGCCGAGCCCGAGCGTGGCGCCCTCGAGGAACCGGCTGCGCGGGAAGCGCTCGCCCGGCGCGGGATGGGGCATCGCCTCGCGGCCGACGTGCGCGGGCGGGCCGACCTCGCCGGCGCCGGCGGGCTCGAGCTCGCGCCGCTCCGGCTCGACGACGACCGGATGGCCGCGCAGCTCCGCGGTCGCGTCGCGCGCCCAGAGGATCGCGAACACGATCGCGATGAAGCCGCCGATCGACGAGACGACCTCGGGGTTGATCACGAGCCCGACGAGGATGACGGCGATCCCGATCGCGAAGCCGATCGGCCACAGCGACGGGGGCGGGAGGTGGAACTCCTCGTCGTGCTTGTCCTCGGGGGCGCCCACGGGCATGGGAATCTTTACCTGCTCCCGCCACCCTGCTGCGGGAGAACTGTCCCGAGACCGTACTCCTGCCAGCGCCGGTCGACCAGGGATCGGACCTCGTCGCTCATCTCGATCTCCTTCGGCCACGGACGGGCGCCTTCCTCCGGCCACTTCGAGGTCGCGTCGATGCCGAGCTTGCCGCCGAAGAACTGGCGCTCGGGCGCGTGGTCGAGATGGTCGAGCGGCCCCTCGGAGACGATCACGTCGCGCTTCGGGTCGACGTTGGCGCCGGCGTAGAACAGCACCTGCTCGTAGTCGTGCACGTCGACGTGCGCGTCGACGACGAGCACGCACTTCGTGAGGCTGAGCATGCCGAGCCCCCAGATCGCGTGCATCACCTTCTGCGCGTGGCCGGGGAACTGCTTGCGGATCGAGACGATCGCGAGGTTGTGGAAGCCGCCCGCGACCGGCAGGTCGTAGTCGACGATCTCCGGCAGCGTCGTGCGCACCGCCGGCAGGAAGATCCGCTCCGTCGCCTTGCCGAGCCACGCGTCCTCCTGCGGCGGCTTGCCGACGACGATCGACGGGTAGATCGCGTCGCGGCGCATCGTCATCGCCGTCACGTGGTAGACCGGGAACGGCTCGGCCGCGGTGTAGAAGCCGGTGTGGTCGCCGAACGGCCCCTCCTCGCCGAGCTCGTCCGCGTCGACGTAGCCCTCGAGCACGATCTCCGCGTGCGCCGGCACCTCGAGGTCGACGGTGACGCCCCGCACCAGCTCGACCGGCTCGCCGCGCAGGAAGCCGGCGAGCATCAGCTCGTCCAGGTGCTTCGGCAGCGGCGCGCTCGCGCTGTACGCGCTGACGGGGTCGAGCCCGAGCGCGGCCGCGACGGGGATGCGGCCGCCGGCGGCGAGCCAGTCGGCGCGGCCGTCCTTGTGCATCTGCCAGTGCATGAACGTCGTGCGCCGGTCGATCACCTGCATCCGGTACATGCCGACGTTGCGCGAGCCGTCGCGCGGATCGCGGGTGATCACCGCGGGCAGCGTGATGAACGGCGCCGGGTCGTCGGGCCAGCAGCGCTGGATCGGCAGCAGCGAGAGGTCGACGTCGTCGCCCTGCAGCACGACCTCGTGCACCGGCCCCTTGCGTACCGTCTTCGCGCGCGAGTCGGCGATCGACTTCAGCGTCTGCAGGCCGCGGACCTTCTCCATCAGGCCCTGCGGCGGCTGCAGCTCGAGCACGCTGCTCAGCTTCTTCGCGACGTCGTCGAGCGAGTCGACGCCGAAGGCGAGGCACATCCGCCGCTCGGTGCCGAACTGGTTGATCAGCAGCGGATGCCGCGCGCCGCGCGGACGCTCGAAGAGCAGCGCCGGGCCGCCGGCCTTGACGACGCGGTCGACGACCTCGGTCACCTCGAGCTCCGGGTCGACCTCGGCGGTGACGCGGACGAGCTCGCCTTCGCGCTCGAGGAGCGCGATCCAGTCCCTCAGGTCCTTCAGCGTCTGGAGCGCAGCCAGTGCGTGAGCTCGCCGATCGCGACGACGGAGAGGAAGACCAGGCCGACGATCAGCATCGCGATGATCGTCTTCTTGCCCTCTTCGGCGGCGGTTTCCGCGACCAGGTGGAACATCGCCGGGAATCTAGCGAACGCGGCCGGCGTGGGCCGCGAGAGCGGCGTCGACGGCGGCGTCGCCGGCGGCGGCCCTGGCGGCGGACTCGAGCGCCGTCGCGTCGCCGCGCAGCCGCAGCGCGGCGCGGGCGTCGTCGAGCCCGCCCGCGCCGAGCAGCGCGGCGGTCGCGGCCCAGAGCGCGCCGTCGCCCTCCGCCTCCTCGGCACGGAGCTGGCTGCAGAGCGAGATCAGCTCGGAGAGGTCGGCGACGGCGTCGACCTCGCCGGCGTCGGCGATCCGGACGAGGCCGTGCGCGTACAGGTAGTCGCCGAGCAGCAGCGCCGTGTCCCCGTCCGTCGGCGCGAACAGCCGCGGCGTGCCGTAGTGGACGAGGTAGCCCTCGTAGATCGTCTCGAGCCCGAGCGCGTAGCGCTCCTGCGCGAGCGGCGAGAAGACGGGCTCCGCGGCGCGCCCCGGCCTGAGCGCGTCGCCCCAGAGCCGGCTCTCCGCGGCGGCGTCGCGCGCGATCGTCTCCCACATCAGGTGTGGAAGGCCCGCACGGCGTCGACGGTGCGGTCGACGTCCTCGTCGGTGTGCGCGAGCGAGACGAACATCGCCTCGAACTGCGACGGCGCGACGTAGACGCCCTGCTGCAGCAGGTGGCGGAAGAGCGCGCCGTAGCGGTCGGTGTCGCACGTCTGCGCGTCGTCGAAGTTGCGGATCGGCGCGTCCGCCTGGAAGAGCGTCAGCATCGCGCCGACGCGCTGCACGCGGCCGTACTCCGACAGCGCCGTCTCGAGCCGGGCGGCGGTGCGCTCGAGCTGCCCGTACACCTGCGGCTCTGCGAGCCGGCGCAGGACCGCGAGCCCGGCCGCGGTCGCGAGCGGGTTCCCGCTGAGCGTGCCGGCCTGGTAGACGGGGCCTCCCGGCGCCAGCTGGTCCATCACCTCGGCACGGCCGCCGAACGCGGCGAGCGGCAGCCCGCCGCCGACGATCTTGCCGAGGACGGTCAGGTCGGGCGCGATCCCGTAGCGCTCCTGCGCGCCGCCGCGCGCGACGCGGAAGCCGGTGATCACCTCGTCGAAGACGAGCAGCGCGCCGCTCGCGTCGCAGAGCTGCCGCAGCGCCTCGAGGAAGCCGTCCGCCGGCGGGACGACGCCCATGTTCCCGGCGACCGGCTCGACGATGATCGCGGCGAGCCCTTCGCCGTAGCGCAGCACCGCCTCGGCGACCGCGTCGACGTCGTTGTACGGGCAGACGATCGTGTCCTCGGTGACGGCGCTCGGCACGCCCGGGCTCGACGGGATCCCGAGCGTCGCGAGCCCGCTGCCGGCGCTCGCGAGCAGTGCGTCGGCGTGGCCGTGGTAGCAGCCGGCGAACTTGAGGATCCGGTCGCGCTTCGTGAAGCCGCGCGCGAGCCGCAGCGCGCTCATCGCCGCCTCGGTGCCCGAGGAGACGAGCCGCACCTTCTCGATCGACGGCACGGCGTCGGCGATCTCCGCCGCCAGCTCGACCTCCGCCTCCGTCGGCGCGCCGAAGCTCGTCCCGCGCAGCGCCGCCTCGCGTACCGCCTCCACGGTGTCGGGGTCGGCGTGGCCGAAGAGCAGCGGCCCCCACGAGAGGACCCAGTCGAGGTAGCGGTTGCCGTCGACGTCGACGAGGTACGCGCCCTCGCCGCGGGCGACGAAGAAGGGCTCGTCGAGCCCGACCGCGCGCATGGCGCGGACCGGCGAGTTGACGCCGCCGGGGATCAGCTCGAGCGCGCGGCGGTAGAGGTCGCTACGCGTCTCTAGAGCCACTGCGCGAGATCTCTGGTCCAGTAGGAGAGGATCAGATCGGCGCCCGCACGCTTGATCGCGGTCAGCGACTCGAGCGCGGCGGTGCGCTCGTCGAGCCAGCCGCGCTGCGCGGCAGCCTTCACCATCGCGTACTCGCCGGAGACGTTGTACGCGGCGATCGGCACGTCGAACGCCTCGCGCGCGGCGCGGATCACGTCGAGGTACGGCAGCGCCGGCTTGATCATCAGCGCGTCCGCGCCCTCGTCGAGGTCGAGCTCGCACTCGCGCAGCGCCTCCCGCACGTTCGCCGGGTCCATCTGGTAGCCGCGGCGGTCGCCGAACGACGGCGTGCTGTCGGCGGCCTCGCGGAACGGGCCGTAGAACGCGGACGCGTACTTCGCGCTGTACGCGAGGATCGGCGTCGACTCGTAGCCGCGGTCGTCGAGCGCCTCGCGGATCGCGCCGACGCGGCCGTCCATCATGTCGCTCGGCGCGACGACGTCGGCGCCGGCCTCGACGTGCGAGACGGCGGTGCGCGCGAGCAGCTCGAGACTGCGGTCGTTGTGGACGTCGCCGTCGACGAGCACGCCGCAGTGGCCGTGCGACGTGTACTCGCAGAGGCAGACGTCGGTCAGCAGCACGAGCTCAGGGAAGCGCGGGCGGAGCGCGCGCAGCGCCTGCTGCACGATTCCGTCGTCCTCCCAGGCGCCGGTCGCCTGCTCGTCCTTCTCAGCGGGGATGCCGAAGAGGATCACCGCCTGCACGCCGCCGCGGACGAGCTCCTCCACCTCGCGCAGCACCCCGTCGACGGTGTGCCGCGACATGCCGGGCAGCTGCTCGTTCCGCAGCGACTCGGGCGCGACGAAGAGCGGCATCACGAACTGCTCGAGCTCGAGGTGCGTCTCCCGGACGAGCGCGCGCAGCGGCGCGGTGCGGCGGAAGCGCCGGAGCCGGACGTCGGGGAAGCTGCTCACGGCTCAAGAGTACGCCCGGGCCCGTGGCCTGTACCTATTACCGTCACGACTTCGTGACGATACGCCCGGTCACCGTCACGGCTTCGTGACGATACGCCCGGGCCCGTGGCCTGTACTTAGTACCGTCACGACTTCGTCACGGACGGATCACGGCGCCGCCGCGGCCGGTCGCTCCGGCGGCTCCTCGAGCGCTTCGACCGCGACGAGCTCCGCCGTCTCCGCCTCGACCTCCCAGCGCTGCAGCTCGATCCGCTCGGAGAAGAACTCCCACGCCGCCCGCCCGGCGGCGAGCAGCGGCAGGGCGACGAGGATCCCCGGGAAGCCGTAGATCTCGCCGCCGGCGAGCAGCCCGAAGATGACGAGCAGCGGGTGCAGCCGCAGCGAGTGCCCCATCACCTTCGGCACGACGAGGTGCCCCTCGAGCTGCTGGATCGCGAGGAAGAGCAGCGCGACCCAGACCGCCGACAGCGGCTTCTGCACGAGCGCGTACACGACCGGCGGCGCCGCGCCGAGCCACGGCCCGACGTACGGGATCAGCTCCGTCACGCCCGCCCACGCGCCGAACGCCGCCGCGTAGCGGCCGCCGTTCGGCACCAGCCCGACCATCCCGAGCACCCACAGGCCGACGCCCGCGCTCGCGCCGATGATCACCGACAGCAGCACCTGGCCCTTCACGTAGCTGACGAGCGCGCTCTCCATCCGCTCGACGAGCGGCGTCGTCCCCGGCGCCGGCGGGAAGCGCCGGTCCGCGAACGCGGCGAGCCTGTGCATGTCGAGCAGCATGTAGATCGACACGACGACGACGAGCAGCGTGCTGAACAGCAGTCCGGCGACGGCCACGCCCGCTCCCTCCGCCCAGTTCAGCGCCTTCTGGGTGTAGCGCGTGACGTCGTTCGTCCCGATCGACTCGAGGAACTTCTGTCCCTGCGCCTGCACGCGCACCTTGCGCAGATGGTGCGTGGTCAGCCAGTGCTGGAAGCGTGCGAGGTCGTGCTCGGCGCCGGTGGCGCGTGGGTGTCCGGACGCGACCGTAAAGTAGTTGTCCACCCGGTGGCTCGCATGCCGGGTCTGCTGCACGACGACGGTTGCAAGCGCGAGGACGAGCAATGCAACGACCGCGGCAAAGGCGAGATAGACGATCGCAACCGCCACCCCGCGGGGGATCCACACCCTCCCGAGCCCGCGGACGAGCGGGTTGAGCAGCAGGGCGATGAGCAGCGCGACGAGGAAGACGAAGACCGCGTGACGCACCGCCCCCGCCACCGCCCACGCCAGCAGGAGCAGCAGCGGCAGCCCCACGAGCTGCACCCAGCGCGGGACGGCGATCCGGCTCGGAGCGGGGGCGCCCTGCATCACGCCGATGGTATCGCCGGAAATCTCGCTCTAGACCTCTGGTTCGAGGAGCCGATACCACCTCGGTTGAGCGCACCAAGGGACTCCGATACGCTGCCCGCGGACATGCCGTCCTCACGCCCCACACGGAGGCGGCGCGTCGAACGCCGGGAGGTGCGCCGCGCGCGCCTGAACCGCCGCTTCGCGCTCGTTTCGATCCTCGCGGTCGTGCTGCTGATCGCGCTCCTGCTCACCGCCTTCGGCGGCAGCGGCAGCGCGCCGCGGACGCTCGCGCTCGATCCGGCGGCGAGCGCGCAGACGAAGCCCTTCCCGCAGATCCTCGCGATGCGCGGGCCGGTGCGGCTGCAGATGCCGATCGCGCAGGGCCGGCAGACGGCGATCGGCTACCACGCGGCGCCCGACGGCGCGCTGCCGCTCGCGCCGCTCGGCCACCAGGGGAACGAAGGCGTGCTGCAGCGCGTCTTCCACAAGATCTTCGGCGGCGGCGGCGGCCAGCCGACGTGGTACAGGCTGAGCGGCGGCGCCACGTCCGCGCTCGACGTCGGCGCGGCACCGGGCACCGACGTGTACGCACCGGTGGACGGGACGATCGTCGGGATCACGCCGTACGTCGTCGCCGGCCACCGCTTCGGCTCGCGCGTCGACATCCAGCCGCAGTCGGCGCCGTCGCTGATCGTCTCGCTGACGCAGCTGCGCGCAGACCCGGCGCTCGCGGTCGGCTCGAACGTCGTCAGCGGCGCGACCCGCGTCGGCGTCGTCGCCGACCTGTCGCGCGTCGAGCGGCAAGCGCTCGCGCGGTACACGAACGACGCCGGCGACCACGTGTCGATCGAGCTGCGTCCGGCCGTGCAGCTGGTCCTCAACTGAGGCTGCTCTTCCTCGCGGACGTCTTCGGCGTGCCGGGCCGGCGCGCCGTCGAGGAGCACCTGCCGCGGCTGCGCGAGCAGCTCGGCGTCGACGTCTGCGTCGTCAACGGCGAGAACGCGGCCGACGGCGCCGGCATCACCGGCAAGCTCGCCGACAAGCTGCTCGCCGCCGGCGCCGACGTCGTCACGCTCGGCAACCACACGTACCGCCGCCAGGGGATCGGCGACTACCTCGCGCACAGCGAACGCGTGATCCGCCCGGCGAACCAGGGCGACTTCACGCCCGGCAGCGGGCTGGCCGTCGTCGAGGCGCGGAACGGCGTGCGCGTCGCCGTGATCAGCCTGCTCGGGCAGCTCTTCCTCGAGACCGCGCGCTCGCCGTGGGAGGTCGTCGACGAGCTCGCCGACGAGGCGCGCGCGCAGGCGCCGGTCGTCGTCGTCGACTTCCACGCGGAGGCGACGAGCGAGAAGACGGCGCTCGCGCACTGGCTCGACGGCCGCGTCACCGCCGTCGTCGGCACGCACACGCACGTACAGACGAACGACGCGCGGATCCTGCCCGGCGGCACGGCGGCGGTCACCGACGCCGGTATGACCGGCCCGCACGACTCCGTGATCGGCGTCAAGGCCGAGCTCGCGATCGCGCGGATGCGGACGCGGCTACCGGTGCGGTTCGAGCCCGCCGAGGGCGGGGTGCGGCTCGAGGGCGTGGTCGTCGACTGCGGCGACGACGGGCGCGCGCACGGCATCGAGCTCCTCCGCGTGCCGGCGTGAGACGAGCGCGATCGCAGCGAAGCCGAAGAACCACGGGATGTAGGTGTAGAGCCAGTACGTCTGCACCGCCTCGAAGCCGGCGAGCAGCGCGGCGGTCAGCGCCGCGAGCTGCAGCGGCGACTTGCGGCGCGGGAAGACGGCGGCGGCGAGCGCGCCGAGCACGAGCAGCACCTGCAGCACCCGCTGCAACAGGTGCAGGTCGGGGATCCCGCGCGCGTGGTACTGCCGCCAGTCCCAGAGCGACCAGGGCGACTCGCGGCCGACCTGCCAGCGGATCGTCCGGTCCCAGAAGACACGCAACTCGTGCAGCGCGCTCGGCTCGAGCAGGACGACCGAGAAGGCCGCGAGCGTCGCGGCGACGAAGCCGGCGACGAAGCGTCCCGACGGCCGCCGTCCCGGATACGTGAGCCAGAGCGGGGCGACGATCAACGACGCGAACTTCGTCCAACCCGACAGCGCGGCGAGGATGCCGCGCGCGACCGGCGCCGCGGCGAGCCAGAAGCCCCAGATCAGGAACGCCGGCATGATCGCGTCGTTCGTGTTCGAGTTCGAGGCGTACTGCGTGAACGGGTACGCCGCCCACGCGAAGGCGAGCGCGATGCCGAGCGGGACGCCGCCGAAGCGGCGGCCGACGAACCAGAGCCCGACGAGGCAGATCAGGTCGAAGACGATCGCGGTGAAGTGCGACGCGGGCAGCGTGTCCCACTTGCCGCTCCAGCCGAAGAACCCGTAGCCGGGGATGTACGACTCGTACGCGACCGGGCCGTACGTGTCGCCCTGCGGGTTCGCCGACTCGCAGCGGCCGTTCGTCTGGATCCGCTCGCGGATCTCGCCCTCGCTGTTCGCCTGCCCGCACGGCTTCAGGTCGTCCTCGACCGGGAAGTTGCCCCACGGCGCCTCGCCGTGGACGATCCGCTCGGCGCCGATCACGCCGGAGTAGCCGACGTCGATCACGTTCGACGCCTCGACGTTGAGACCGATGCGGAAGCCGACGAGGAAGACCGTGGCCGCGAGCAGCAGCCACACGGGGAGCGTGCCGCGGCCGGGGGTGGCGCGGCCGCTGATCCCGATGTAGGCCCCGCGCACGACGACCCACACGAGCAGCGGGTAGAAGAGGGGGACCGACGTGAAGACGTCGCCGCGGTTGAAGAACCAGAGCGACGCGGTCGGCGAGAGCAGGAAGAGCAGGTCGAGGTTGCGCAGCGAGAGCGGGCGGCGCAGGTCGGCGAGGCCGACGAAGAAGATCAGGCAGAAGGCGCCCCAGATCCAGGGGTTGTTGATCTTGTCGCCCCCGAAGGCGCCCTTGACGCCGCGCGCCATGCCCCACGCGACCTGCGGCCCGGTGTAGGCGGTGAGGACGACGCCGCTCGCGTCGTCGACGGTCGCCTGGACGATCTCGCCCGCCGGCTCGCGCCAGATCTTCACCGTCCACTGGCCCGTCGTCTTGTCGAACGTCTCCTGGTCGACGCGGCCGGTCGTGGGATAGCGGGCGAGCCAGCCGCGGATCTTCGGGTCGCGCTCGACGAGCGCGAGCGCCTGCTTGTCGGTCAGCCGCGCGCTGCCGGCCGGCGGCGCGACCGGCGTCTGGACGAGGTGGCCGTTCGCGTCGTAGACGGGGCCCGTGACGGTCGTGGCCGCCGTGGCCGTCGTGGCCGTCGTGGCCGCGCTCGCGACAGGCACGAGCGCGAGCGCGCAGACGGCGGCGGCGAGCAGGCGGCGCGGCACGCCGCGAACGGTACGTCACACTCTCGTGACGGGGAGTGTCCCCGTCACGAGAGTGTGACGCGGTCGGCCCAGCGGTACCGGTGCTCCGGCCGGCCGGCGCTGCCGTAGCGGAGCGAGAGCTCGACTGCTCCCGTCAGCGCGAGGTACTCGAGATAGCGGCGGGCGGTGCCGCGCGAGATGCCGGTCGACTCGGCCAGCTCGACGGCCGTCACGTCGCCGTCGGAGCGCTGCAGCGCCTCGACGACCGTCTCGAGCGTCGGCGCCGAGATGCCCTTCGGCAGGCCGTGCCGGCCGTGGCTGCGCAGGAGCGAGAAGACGTGGTCGATGTCGTGCTGGTCGGGCTCGCGCAGCCGCTCGAGCCGGCCGTGCAGCGCGGCGTAGCCCTCGAGCCGCTCGCGCAGCGTGTCGAAGAAGAACGGCTTCAC
>DASSSR010000012.1:0-50327 GCA_035708345.1 Gaiellaceae bacterium | reverse complement strand
CGCGGCGCTGAACACGCTGGAGTACGCGGCGCTGACGACCGCGCTCTCGGTGGTCGCCGGCGGCGCGGTGGCGATCCTCGTCGCCCGCACCGACCTGCCCGGTCGCAAGCTGTACGGCCGCCTGACGCTCCTGCCGCTGCTGCTCCCGTCGCTCGGGATCGTGCTCGGCTGGATCGTCGTCTGGGGCCCCGGCGGCTACCTCTCGAGCCTGTTTCAGACGCACCTGCATCTGCCGACGCTCGACGTGAACACGATCCCAGGCATGTCCGTGATCGAGGCGACGCGGCTGCTGCCGGTCGCCTACATGACGTGCGAGGCTGCGCTGACGCGCGCCGACTCGTCGCTCGAGGACGCGGCGCGCAGCGCCGGCGCGACGCCGCTGAAGGTGCTGCGCAGCGTCACGGTGCCGATGCTCCGTCCGGCGCTCCTCAACTCGGGCACGCTGATCTTCACGCTCTGCATCGCGTCGCTCGGCATCCCGCTGCTGCTCGGCACGCCGCGCAACATCCAGTTCCTCTCGACGTACCTCTACCTCCAGTGGACGAACGCCGCCACGCCGGACACGCCGATCGTCAGCGCGGGCGCGATGGTGCTGCTGCTCGTCGCGACGCTGCTGCTGTTGCTGCGCAACCGGATGCTCGGCGCCGAGGCGCGCTACGTGTCGGTCGCGGGCAAGGCGGGCCGCACGGCGATGCTGCGGCTGCGCGGCTGGAAGTGGCCGTTCGGGATCGCGATCGCGCTCTACATCGCCTTCAGCACGCTCGTGCCGGTGCTCGGCGTCGCGCTGATGTCGTTCGTGGCGTTCCTGACGCCGCTGATCGCGCCGTGGCACCTGTTCACGTGGACGAACTGGCACACGCTCGGCAGCGGCGTCTTCCTGCGCTCGATCGAGCACAGCGCGTTGCTCGCCCTGATCGGCGGCGTCGTCACGACGGCGGTCGTCGCGCTCGCGACGCTCGTCGCGCACCGCTCGAAGCTGCCCGTCCGCAAGAGCCTGCCGTTCGTGATGCTCTACCCGCGCGCGATCCCCGGCCTGATCATCGGCATCGGCTTCTTCTGGGCGTTCCTGCTGACGGGCGGCGTCGGCTCCTGGCTGCGCGGCGGGATCTGGGGGATCCTGCTCGCGTTCTGCATCCGCAACCTTCCGTTCGCCTACGTCGTCATGTACCCGACGATGGCGCGCATCGGCGAGGAGCTCGACCGGGCCGGCCGCTCGGTCGGCGCGGGCTGGTGGAGGACGTGCCGGAGCATCGTGCTGCCGCTGCTGAGGCCGGCGCTCTTCGCGTCCTTCGTGCTCATGTTCGTCGAGATCCTCAACGACTACGATCCGGCGCTCTTCCTCGTGCGGCCGGGAACCGAGGTGATCGGCACGACGATGCTCGACACGTTCCTGACCGGGTTCGTCGGCCCCGTCGCCTCGCTCGCGATGGTGCAGGTCGGCGTCACGGTGATCGTGCTCGCGCTCGGCACGTTCGTCTTCAAGGTCCGAGTGACGGGAGGTCACGATGCCTGAGATCCACGTCGAGTCTCTCGTCAAGCAGTTCGGCGACAACCGCGCGCTCGACGACGTCTCGTTCACCGTCGCGGAGGGAGAGCTGTTCACCCTGCTCGGCCCCAGCGGCTGCGGGAAGTCGACGACGCTGATGTCGGTCGCCGGCTTCCAGTCGCCCGAGCAGGGCCGCATCTCGGTCGGCGGCGACGTCTTCTTCGACGCGGGAGCGGGCGTGAGCGTCCCGGCCGAGCGGCGCAACCTCGGCATCGTCTTCCAGTCCTACGCCGTCTGGCCGCACATGACGGTGTTCGACAACCTCGCCTTCCCGCTGAAGGTGCGGAAGACGAGGCGCGCGGCGATCCGCACGCGCGTGCACGAGGTGCTCGAGCTCGTCGAGATGGGGCAGCTCGCCGACCGCTACCCGCATCAGCTCTCCGGCGGACAGCAGCAGCGCGTCGCGCTCGCGCGCGCGCTCGTCTATTCGCCCTCGGTGCTGCTGCTCGACGAGCCGTTCTCGAACCTCGACGCGAAGCTGCGCGAGCGCGCGCGGGCCTGGGTGAAGGAGCTGCAGTCCCGGCTCGGGCTGACGACGGTGTTCGTCACGCACGACCAGGACGAGGCGCTGTCGATGAGCGACCGCGTCGCGGTGATGAGCCTCGGCGAGGTGCAGCAGATCGGGACGCCGGAGGAGATCTACCGCCGGCCCGCCAACCGCTTCGTCGCCGAGTTCGTCGGCCGCGTCAACCTGCTGACGGGCGAGGTGGCGGCGTGGGAGCGCGGACAGGTCGCGCTCGAGCTCGAGGGCGGCCGCAAGCTCTGGGTGGACGCGGAGCAGGCGCCGCCGCCGCGCTCGCGGCTGACGCTCGCCGTCCGTCCCGAGGCGGTGCGAGTCGAGCCCGCCGACACGTCGACGCTGAACGGCAGCAATACACTCGACGCATCTGTGCGTTCGGTGGCGTTCCTCGGTGACCACTACCAGTACGAGCTCGACGCGTCGGGGCTCTCGCTGACCGCGCAGGTCGCCCGGGCCGTGGCCGGCGAGCAGGTCAAGGTGCACATCCCCGCCGACGCGTGCGCGATCGTCGAGTGACGAGCGCCGGACGGCGCCTGCGCGACGCGCTCGAGGCCGAGCGGCCGCTGCAGGTCGTCGGCGCGATCAACGCGTACGCGGCGCTGCTCGCCGAGAGGGCCGGCTTCCGTGCGCTCTACCTCTCCGGCGCCGGCGTCGCGAACCACTCGCTCGGCCTGCCCGACCTCGGGATGATCCAGCTCGACGACGTCCTGACGGAGGCGGACCGGATCACCGCCGTGACGGAGCTGCCCCTGCTCGTCGACATCGACACCGGCTGGGGCCACGCGTTCACGATCGGCCGCGCGGTGCGCGAGCTCGAGCGCGCGGGCGTCGCCGCGGTGCAGATCGAGGACCAGGTGGGCGCGAAGCGCTGCGGCCACCGCCCGAACAAGGAGCTCGTCGAGCCGGAGGAGATGGTCGCGCGCGTACGGGCCGCCGTCGCGGCGCGGGACGAGCTGCTCGTCGTCGCGCGCACCGACGCGAGCGCCGTCGACGACACGGTCGCGCGTGCGCAGCGGTACGTCGAGGCGGGGGCGGACGTGATCTTCGCGGAGGCGCTGCGCTCCCTCGAGGACGTGCGCCGGGTGACGTCGTCCGTCGAGGCGCCCGTGCTCGTCAACCTGACGGAGTTCGGGCTGACGCCGCTCTGGACGATCGAGGAGCTGCGCGAGGCGGGCGCCGCCGTCGCCCTCTACCCGCTCTCCGCGTCGCGCGCCGCCGCGCGCGCGAGCGAGCACGTCTACGAGGCGATCCGCCGCGACGGCACGCAGGCCGGCGCCGTCGCGGAGATGCAGACCCGCGACGAGCTCTACGAGGTGCTCGACTACCTCCGCTGGGAAGAGCTCCTGTGACGGACGAGCTGCTGCTCGAGCTCGCCCGCTACGCGCTCGCCGACCACGACTTCTCCCCCGAGACGCTGGCGACCGCGCGCTGGGTGCTCGCCGACTCGCTCGGCTGTGCCGCGCTCGCCGCGACGCACGAGGCGCCGCGGCGCGTGCTCGGCCCGCTCGACGGCTCGACCGGCGACGTACGCGTCCCCTTCCGCGACGACCGGCTCGGCGTCGTCAAGGCCGCGTTCGACACGGGGGTGCTGATCCGCTGGCTCGACTTCAACGACACGTGGCTCGCCGCCGAGTGGGGCCACCCCTCCGACAACCTCGGCGGCATCCTCGCGGTCGCGCAGCAGCGCGGCCTGCGCGTGCGCGACGTGCTCGACGCCGCCGTCGTCGCGCACGAGGTCCAGGGCGTGCTCGCGCTCGAGAACTCGTTCAACCGGATCGGGCTCGACCACGTGCTGCTCGTCCGGGTGGCGTCGACGGCCGCCGCCGGAAGGCTGCTCGGCCTGGACGAGCAGCGGCTGGCGGCGGCGCTCTCGCACGCGTGGATCGACGGCGGCGCGCTGCGCACGTACCGGCACGCGCCGAACACGGGCCCGCGCAAGTCGTGGGCGGCGGGCGACGCGACCGCCCGCGGGGTCTTCCTCGCGCTCCTCGCCGAGCGCGGCGAGCCGGGCTATGCGACGGCGCTCTCGGCGCCGACCTGGGGCTTCGCGGACGTGCACACGCCGCTCCGGCTCGGGCGGCCGCTCGGCTCCTACGTGATGGACAACGTCCTCTTCAAGGTCTCGTACCCGGCCGAGTTCCACGCGCAGACGGCGGCCGAGTGCGGCGTGGTCCTGCACCCGCACGTGTGTGGGCGGCTGGACGAGATCGAGCGGATCGAGATCGACACGCAGGAGTCGGCGGTGCGGATCATCGACAAGACCGGACCGCTGCACAACCCCGCAGACCGCGACCACTGCCTGCAGTACGTGACCGTCGTCGCGCTCCTGCACGGCGGGCTGACCGACGAGCACTACGAGGACGAGTACGCCGCCGACCCGCGCATCGACGCGCTGCGCGACCGCTGCGTCGTGCGGGAGGAGCCGCGCTACTCCCGCGACTACCTCGACCCGGACAAGCGGTCGATCGCGAACGCCGTCCGGGTCGTCTTCCGCGACGGCGGCGCGACCGAGCGCGTCGAGGTCGAGTACCCGCTCGGCCACCCGCGCCGGCGGGCCGAGGCGGCCGCGCCGCTGCGGGCGAAGCTCGAGGCGAACGCGACCCCGGCGCTCGCGGCCCTGCTGCTCGACGACCCCGACCTGCCCGAGCTGCCCGTCCGCGAGCTCGTCGAGCGCTCGCGAGCATGACGAGGCGGGTCGCCTTCGCCCTGCTCGCGATGGCGACCGGGCAGACGGCGGTCTACCTCGTCCGACCCACCACCTCGTACCGGCTGCTCGGGCTCGACTACGGCGCCACCGCCGTCGGCGTCGTCGCGGCGGCCTTCGCGCTCGTGCCGCTCTTCCTCGCGATCCCGCTCGGCCGGCGCGCCGACCGGCGGCACGGCGGCCGGCTCCTCGTCCTCGGGTGCGCCGTCGAGACGCTCGGCTGCGGGCTGCTCGCGCTCGCGCACTCGGCGGTGACGCTCGGCGCGGCGAGCGGGGTGCTCGGGATCGGCCACCTCGCGCTCGCGCTCGGCTCGCAGGCGGTGGTGGCGCGCGAGTCGGACGACGAGCGGCACGACGACCACTTCGCCCTGCTCGCGGCCGGCGTCTCGGGCGGGCAGCTCGTGGGGCCGCTGCTCGGCGGCCTGCTGCTCGGGCACCGCAGCGGCGGCGCACTGCTCGCGGCGACGACGCGGGCGATGCTCGTCGCCGCCGGGATCTGCGCGCTCGCGACCGTGCTCGCGGCCGTGGCGGAGCGCGCGCGCGCCCGCGACGCGGACGAGCCGGCGGACGAGGTGCACGCGAGCGTCCGCGCGATCCTCGGCACGAGCGGCGTCCCCGCGGCGATCTTCGCGAGCGTCGCCGTGCTCTCGGCGACCGACATCTTCACCGCGTACATGCCGGTCGTCGGCGAGCACCGCGGCATCGGCCCCGCGGTGATCGGCGTCCTGCTCGCGCTGCGCGCGGGCGCATCGCTCGCCTCGCGCGTCGGCATCGGCCGGCTCGTGCGCCGCTTCGGCCGCATCGAGCTGATGACGGTCGCCGCGGCCGCGGCGGCCGCCGCGTTCACCGGGCTGACCTTCACCGGCAACGTCGCCGTGCTCGCGGCGATGGCGGTCGTCGTCGGCGCCGGGCTCGGCTTCGCGCAGCCGCTCTCGATGACGGTCGTCGTCCAGCTCGTGCCGGAGCACTGGCGCGCGAGCGCGCTCGCCGTGCGGCTGACCGGCAACCGGGTCGGTCAGGTGGCGGCGCCGGCGGCGGCCGGGCTCGTCGCGGGCAGCGCGGGCGCGTCCTCCGTCTTCTGGATGACGAGCGGGCTGCTGGTGGCCTCAGGCGTGGCGGTGGCGAAACGACCACAGCCGGTTGCCGACGAAGTTCAGCGGCGTGACGAGCACGATCGCGATCGCCTGGCCGACGAGCTTGCCGGTGCCTAGCGTGATCAGGAGGTGGAGGACGAGCAGGTTGGCGCCGAGCGACGCGAGCGAGACGGCGAAGAAGCGGACGCCCTGCGCCGCGATGCCGGCCCGCCGGTCGCGGAACGTCCAGATGCGGTTGAGCGTGTAGTTGCTCGTCACGGCGACGAGGAACGAGCACGTGGCCGCGAGCAGGTAGTGCAGCCCGCCCTCCAGCAGCGCCGTGTAGACGATCAGGTTGACGACGTAGCCGACCGCGCCGACGGCGCAGAACTTGCCGAGCTGCAGCCAGTTGCTGCGGGTCCGCAGCGCGGCGTGTGCGCGGCTGCGGCGAGCCGTGACTTCCACGGGGAGAGGGTAGCGGCCCTACGCGGCGGCCCGCGTCGGCGCGACGCGCAGGCCGGCGGCCTGGATCCGGGTGATCGTGCCGTCCCGCTCGATCTCGAGCCGGCCGACGGCGCCGCCCGGGCCGATCACGAGGTCGCGGAGCGTCCCGCCCTGGACGGAGCCGCCGAGCAGCGACCGGAACGAGGTGCCGCGCTCCTCGTAGAAGCCCGCGTCCTCGAGCAGCATCAGCGCCGAGGCGACGGCGACCTCGGTCGGCTGCACCTGGCAGGCGGCGTACGGCAGGAAGCGGCGCGAGTCGTCGCCGCAGAGGACGACGAACCCGAGCACGTGCCACGCGTCGAGGTCGAGCAGGATGTCCACGGGACGCCCGAGCTGGATGCCGCGCAGCCGCACGGGCAGCAGGAGCGAGGCCGCCGCTGAGAGAGACCCCATGTCGAGATGGTGTCTGACCCGCCGGATGCTGCGCAAACGTCAGCGGACCTCGACGAGCGGGACGAAGCGGCAGGCGACCCCCTCGACGAAGCTGCCGTCCGGACGGTAGGTGCGCAGCCGCTGGCCGCCCGCCGGACCGACCGGGAGCACGAGCCGGCCGCCGGGCGCGAGCTGGGCGAGCAGGGCGGCCGGCGGCTCCGCCGCCGCGGCGGCGACGGCGATCGCGTCGAACGGCGCCTCCGCCGGCAGGCCCCGCGTCCCGTCGCCGACGTGCACGTGCACGCCGGTGCCGGCGAGGGCCGCCCGCGCCTGCCCGGCGAGCTCCGGGATCCGCTCGATCGAGTGGACCTCCGCCGCGAGCTCGGCGAGCACCGCCGCCTGGTAGCCCGAGCCCGTGCCGACGTCGAGCACCTTCTCCGGGCCGCGCAGGTCGAGCGCCTCGCAGATCAGCCGCACCATCGTCGGCTGCGAGATCGTCTGCCCGTGCCCGATCGGGAGGGCGACGTCCTCCCATGCGTGCGGACGCAGCTCGTCCGGCACGAAGCGCGCGCGGTCGACCCGCGCCATCGCCGCGTCAACCGACGAGCGCACCGAGGTGCGAGAGCGCGGCCGGCGTGACGTCGGTGATCCGCTCGATCTCCGCGTCGACCCCGATCCGCAGCACCGGCACGATCGAGTCGCCCGCGACGAGCGAGCCGTGGCTGCCGCCGCCCGCGTGGTGACGGCCGCCGAGGTCGGCGAACTCCCAGCCCGTTGCCGCCGACACGAGCAGCTCGCCCGCGTTGGGATTCGCGAGCGCGGCGGCCGCGCGGCGCGGCGCGTCCGGGTGCTCGAGCTCGTCCGGGCTCCCGTCGGCGCCGTCGCGGCGGGCGACGACCGCGCCGTCCTCCAGCCGCAGCGTCACGTCCACCGACTCGACGCCGTCGAGCGCCCGCGCGAGCCCGGCCGCGTCGACGCGCGCGCCCGGGAGCAGGTAGACCTGGCCGGCGCGGTTGGAGGCGGTGACGACGACGCTGTCGGCGTAGCGGGCGAGCGGCTGCTCGAGCTGCGCGACGCGCGTCACCTGCGTCTGTCCGTGGTCGGCGAGCAGGATCACCGCGTAGCGCTCGAGGAACTCGTCGAGGCCGCCGGCCGCGTCGACGAGCGCGCGGATCGAGGCGTCGACGCGCGCGAGCGCCACCTCCTCCGCGCCCGTCGGCCCGTGCGCGTGCGACGCGTAGTCGAAGTCGCTCAGGTAGTAGGCGAAGAAGTCGAAGCCGTCGCGCGTGACGAGCCAGCGGCCGACGGCGGCGGCGTACGCGTCGATCGACCCGGCCGAGCGGTTGCGGACGGCGAGCGGCGCGCCGGTCGCGTCGGATTCGAAGAGCGAGTAGTAGAAGAAGCGGGGCGGGCCGTAGGCCGCCTTCGTCACCCACGGCAGCGTCGGCACGTGCTTCGTACGGCCGCGGTAGCAGGTGATGTTCACGGCGGCGGCGACGAGCCCCGCGTCGTCGAGCGACTCGTACACCGTCCGCACGTCGCGCGAGAGGTGCTGCTGGTTCATGTTGAAGATCGTGTCGGTGATCGACTGCGCCATGCCCGCGGCGCGCAGCGCGGCGAACGACGAGCCGTACTCGACGACGCGCTTCTCCTGCCGGTGCCACCAGACGAGGTGCGGGATCCGGTGCGCGTCGGGCCACTCACCCGTCGCGATCGACGAGAGGCAGACGGGCGTCAGCGACGGGAAGACGGAGGTCGCGCGCGAGTACTCGCCGTGCCGCGCGAGCGCGGCGAGTGCGGGTGCGCGACCGGACTCCACGGAGCGCTCGAACGTCTCGGGCGTCATCCCGTCGACGACGATCAGGACGAGCTTGCGGCGCATCACTTCGCGAGCGTGCGCAGCCCGGCGTAGCGCTCGGGCTGGCGGCGGCGAAGGCGCACCGCGAGCGCGGGCAGCGCGAGCGCCACGAGATAGCCGACGACGGGGGCCCACGCGAGCGCGGCGACGGCGAGCGCCGCGCCGGCGACGAGGATCGCCGTCCCGCCCCGGGTGCCGCCGCGACGCAGCGCGCCGCGCACGACGACGGCGGCGCCGAGCGCCGCGAGCAGCCCACCCGCGGCTCCGGCCGCGACGTCGCCCCAGCCGCCGGGCTGCCACGCGTCGATCGCGAAGCCGATCCCGAGCCCCGCGGCCGCGGAGACGGCGGCCGCCACCGCGACGGCCCTCGCCGAGACGCCGGCGACGAAGACGCCGGCCGCCGCGCCGAGGCCGGCGCTGACGCCGATCCAGTACCAGGCGCCCATCCCAGGCCAGCGTAACGGCGCGGGCCGCTCGGCCGTTGTGCTGTTGGACATGGGCCAGGACCGTCCGCTGCTCGTCTTCTTCACCTCCCGCCGTTCCGGGCCCGCGCGCCGGATGGAGAGCCTGCTGGCGCACATCGCCCGGAAGGAGCGCGAGCACCTGGACGTCCGCCGCGTCGACGCCGACCAGCGGCCCGACCTGGTGGAGAAGTTCCGCGTCGCGCAGATCCCGGCGCTGACGCTCGTCGTCGGCAAGCGGGTGGTCGCGCGGCTCGAGGGGCGCTCGACCGTGCCGAGGATCGAGTCGATGCTCGAGGAGAACCTCGAGCGGCGCGCCGCCTAGCCGGGAGCCTGGAGCCGCGCGATCACGGCGAGGCCGAAATCGGCGGCGCGCTTGCCGTCGACGACGCGGTGGTCGAACGTGACCGAGACGTTGCCGATCCGCCGGACGACGACCTCGCCGTCGCGCACGACCGGCCGCGCGGCGATCCGGTAGACGCCGAGGATCGCGACCTGCGGATGGTTGACGAGCGGCGTCGTGAAGAGCCCGGCCGACCTGCCCGCGCTCGTGACGGTGAAGGTGCCGTCGCGCAGCTCCTCCGGCTTCAGCGTGCCGGCGTGCGCCGCCTCGGCGAGGCGGCGGATCTCCGCGTCGAGCTGCTCGAGCGAGCTGCTCGGGACGTCTCGCACCACCGGCACGACGAGCCCCTGCTCGGTCTGGACGGCGACGCCGACGTCGATCCGGTCGAGGTAGACCAGGTCGCCGCCGTCGATCCGCGCGTTCAGCTCCGGGAAGTCGGGCAGCGCCGCGGCGACCGCCTGCAGCGTCAGCGGCACGAGCCGCGAGACGTCGGCGTCGGTGAAGTCGCACTCCTCGACCCAGGTGACGGGCGGGATCTCCCGGTGCGCCCGGGCCAGGTGCTCGAACATCTGCCGCCTGACGCCGCGAATCGGCTCCCGCCGCCCTTCCCCTTCGCCGGCAAGTAACAGGCTGTTACTTGCGCCCCTGACGTCGGCTTCGGTGACGCGGCCCTGCGGGCCGGTGCCGGTGACGCCCGCCAGGTCGACGCCGAGCTCCTCGGCGAGGCGGCGGACGAGCGGGGTCGCGCGGACCTTCGCGTCGTCGCGCTTCGGCGCCGGAGCCGGAGCCGCCGGCGCCGGGGCCGGAGCCGGAGCCGGAGCGCCGTCGCCGCCGATGACGACGATCACCGTCCCGACCGGGACGACGTCGCCCGCCTGCGCGAGGATCCTCGACACGGTGCCGGCGGCGGGCGAGGGGATCTCGACCGTCGTCTTGTCCGTCGCGATCTCGACGAGCGGCGCGTCCTCGGCGACCTCGTCCCCCTCGGCGACGAGCCAGCGGGCGATCTCCCCCTCGGTCAGCCCCTCGCCGAGGTCGGGAAGCTTGAACTCGTACGCCACGGGCCGCAGTTCTAGCTGATCGCGTCGTCGCGGAGGACGGCGTGCGCGCCCTTGACCCGGTTGACGACCTGGGTCACGCGCAGGTCGACGGCGACGCTCGCGAGCGCGAGGCACTCGTTGCGCGAGGCGCCGAGCTCGCGCTCCAGCAGGTCGAGCATCGTCCCGAGCGCCTGCTCGGCGGCGAGGTCGAGATCCTCGTCGAAGCCGAGCGCGAGCCAGGCGCCGTCGACCCGCGCGAGCGGCGAGCGCAGCTCGAGGTCGGAGAGCTCCGGCGTCAGCTGCGCGCGCTCGAGCGGGCACTCGATCGCGGTGCCCGACACCTCGCCGTCTCCCTGCGCGCCGTGCCCGTCGCCGGCCATCAGCAGCGCGCCGTCGACGGGGATGGGCAGGTAGAGCGTCGTGCCGGCGACGAGCTCCTTGCAGTCGAGGTTGCCGCCCCAGCGCCGCGGCGGGATCGTCGAGTGCTCGCCCGGCTCGGGCGGCGGCATCCCGACCACGCCGAGGAACGGCGCCGAGCGCACCCGCCGGTCGCCCAGGCGCCAGCGGTCGCCGTCGAGCGTCCAGACGAAGCCCTCGCCGTTCGCCCACGTCTCGCCCCACGGCCGCGGCGTCACCTCGTCCACGTGGACGACGAGCGTCTGCCCGGCCCGCGCGCCGCGCACCTCGAACGGCCCTTCGAGCGCGTGCCCCGCGCCCTCGGGACGGTCGGTCACGTTCGCGGGATCCCACTTCCAGCCGGCGTTGCGGGCCTGGAAGACGATTGGCTCGCCGGGGTCGACGGTCGCGGCCGGCTCGTAGTCGCGCGAGAACCAGCCCCTCACCGGCGCGGCTCCTGCACCCACGCGTCCGCGGGCGCGAGCAGGACGCGCAGACCGACGCGCGTGCCGTCCTCGCCGCGGAACTCCCAGAGCGACACCGCCTGCTCGTCGCCGCACAGCTCGGGCGCCACCTCGGCCGGGACGTAGCCGGCCTGCAGCCGCCGCGCCGCGTCGTAGACGGCGACGGCGTGCGGGTCGTGCTCGTTCTCCGGCTCGCGCACGAGCGCGAGCCGGCGGCCGGGCGCGAAGCCGTCGTCCTGCAGCGCCTCCGCTCGGTACGAGGCGCCGGCGAGCTTCACGACGCGGACACGCGGGTCGTCCCAGCGCATCGCGTCGCCCGTCGCAGCGTCGCGCAGCCAGTAGCCGGACTCGCCGCGCTCGAGCCAGATGCGGAGCCGGTCAGAACTCGAGGAGCTTCCGGACGGCATCGACGACCCGTTCGACCGACGGCATGTACGCGTCCTCGATCTTCCAGTACGGGTACGGCACGTCGAAGCCGGTGACGCGGAGCACCGGGCCGCGCAGGTCGAGGATCGCCTTCTCGGCCAGGATCGCCGCCAGCTCGCCGGCGAAGCCGTTCGTGCGCGGCGCCTCCTGCACGATCACGACGCGGCCGGTCTTCGCCGCCGAGGCGAGCAGCGCGTCCTCGTCGAGCGGCCGCAGCGAGCGCAGGTCGAGCACCTCGACCGACGCCTCGCCCTCGAGCTCCTCCGCCGCCCGCTCGCACAGCGGCACCATCGCGCCGTACGCGACGAGCGTGACGTCGCCGCCCTCGCGCGCGAGCCGCGCCTGCCCGAGCGGCACGACGTGCTCGCCCTCCGGCACCTCGCTGCGCTCGCTGCGGTAGATCAGCTTCGGCTCCAGCACGACGACGGGATCCGGATCGCGGATCGCCGCCGCCAGCAGCCCCTTCGCGTCGGCGGGCGTCGACGGGATCGCCACCTTCACGCCGGGCGTGTGCACGTAGTACGTCTCGGGCGAGTCGTCGTGCAGCTCCGGCGCCCGCACGCCGCCGCCGTAGGGCATCCGGATCACGAGCGGGAACGCCATCGCGCCGCCGGTGCGCCAGTGGTAGCGGCCGACGTGCGTGATCAGCTGGTCGAGGCAGGGATAGGAGAAGGCGTCGTACTGCATCTCCGTCACCGGCCGCCAGCCGGCCATGCAGAGGCCGACGGCGGTGCCGAGGATGCCGGCCTCCGCGAGCGGCGTGTCGACGCAGCGGTTCTCGCCGAAGCGCTCGCGCAGACCCGCCGTCGCGCGGAAGACGCCGCCGGCGCGGCCGACGTCCTCGCCCATGACCATGACGCTGTCGTCGCGGGCGAGCTCGACGTGGAAGGCGTCGTTGATCGCCTCGACCATCAGCAGCTCAGCCATTCCAGCCCTCGCGCAGGTTCGGCGGCGGCTCGACGTAGGCGTGCTCGAAGACGAGCTCGGGATCGGGGTCGGGCTCGGCCTCGGCGGCGGCGATCCCGGCGCGCATCAGCTCGAGCGCCTCGTTCCTGATCGTCGCGTCGAGGTCGTCGCCGAGGATGCCGAGCCGGCGCAGGTACCGCTCGTAGCGGCCGAGGCACTCGTTTCGCTTCTCCTCCTCGACGCGCTCGAGGTCGATGTAGACGCGCGGGTCGTCCGCGGTCGCGTGCGGCGCGGTCCGGTACGTCAGCGCCTCGACGAACGTCGGGCCGCCGCCGCCGCGCGCCCGCTCGGCCGCCTCGCGCGTCGCCTCGAAGACCGCGAGCACGTCGCCGCCGTCGACGCGGATCCCCGGCATCCCGTAGCCGGCCGCCTTGTCGACGAGCGCGGCGGCGCGGGTCTGCGCGGAGAGCGGCGTCGAGATCGCCCACTGGTTGTTGTTGCAGAAGAGCACCGTGGGCGCCTGCATCACGCCGGCGAAGTTCGCCCCCTCGTGGAACGCGCCCTCGCTCGTCGCGCCGTCGCCGAAGAAGACGAGCGAGACGGCGTCCTCGCCCTTCAGCTTCTTCCCCCACGCGAGCCCGACCGCGTGCGGCACCTGCGTCGCGATCGGGACGGAGATCGAGGCGACGTTGTAGTCGGCCGGGTTCCACCAGCCGGCGGGATGCCCGCGCCACCAGTGCAGGATCGTCGCGGGCGGGATCCCGCGCAGCAGCCCGATCGCCGACTCGCGGTAGCTGGGGAAGATCCAGTCCTGCTCGGCCAGCGCGTGCACGGCGCCGGCCTGCATCGCCTCGTGGTTCCAGAAGATCGCGTACGTCCCGATCCGTCCCTGCCGGTGGTAGACGACCGACCGCTCGTCGTACGTGCGCAGGAGCACCATCGAGCGGTAGAGGTCGAGCAGCTCCTGCTCGTCGAGGCCCTCGACCTCCCGGTCCTCGTCGATCACACGACGCAGGTCGTGCTCCCCCCGGACGCCCTTGGGCGTCCGATCCTCTCGCCGGGCGCCGGCGGCTCCGCCGTCGGCGCTTCCCGCATTCTGCGCCAGGCGGGCCACGGGCGGAAGCGTACTCAGTGCAGGACGGAGAGAGCGCCCCGCTCGGCCGTGAAGACCGCCTCGGTGACGTCGCCGAGGTCCTCGCCGTCCACCTGGAGCGGCATCGGCCCGTCGCAGACGATCTCGATCCGGTCGAGGTCGTGGCCGCGCAGCATCCCGTCGCGGCTGCGGCCGGTGAGGATCCTGTACGCGGTGCGGAGCAGCGAGCGGCGGCGGATCCGCACCGGCGCGACGAGGTCGAGGCCGAGCTCGAACTCCGCCTCGGGGACGATCGGCAGCGGCCGGCCGCGCGCGTACGTGTACGGCGCGCCGTTGGCGACGAAGGCGCAGGCGGCGCGGCCGAGCCCCCGCACCTCGAGCTGCGGGTCGACGTGGCCGCGCTGCGCGGCGAGCGCCCGGACGACCGCGAGCGCGTACGCGAGGTCGCCGGGACGGCGGCCGTGCTCGTCCCGCCCCAGCTCGTCGACGCGGCGGACGGCGGCGGCGTCGATGCCGATCCCGGCCGCGAAGGCGAAGCGGCGGCCGTTGACGCAGCCGAGCGTGATCCGGCGCGTCCGGCCGGCGGCGAGCGCGTCGGCGAGCGTCTCGGCCGCCTCGACGGGGTCGACCGGCAGGCCGAGCGCGCGGGTGAAGACGCTCGTGCCGCCGCCGGGCAGGAAGCCCATCGGCACGTCGCCCTCGAGCCCGTTCAGGGCCTCGTTGAAGCCGCCGTCGCCGGAGTAGACCACGACCGCGTCGGCGCCGGCGCCGCACGCGTCGGTGACGAGCTCGGTCGCGTGCTCCGGCCGCTCGGTCTGCAGGACGGTGACGTCCGCGACGCGCGCGAGCGCGCGCTCGACCGCCTCGAGCCGCTCGGGGGTGACGTTGGTGGCGTACGGGTTCGCGACGAGGACGACGCGCACCCGCAGAAACTTACGGCGGCGTGGCGTAGCCGCGCATCCCGTCCAGCAGGAGCGCCGTGAAGCGGTCGGCGAGCTCGTCGGTCTGCGAGCCGGCCCGCAGCCAGGTGTAGGCCCAGTTGACCGCGGAGAGCGCGAGCAGCGCCGCGGTCGCGTCGTCGAGGTCGGAGCGGAGGTCGCCGCGGTCGCGGCCCTCGCGGAAGAGCGCGCGGAAGCGCTCCTCGTAGCGGCGCCGCTCGGCGACGAAGCGCTCCCGCCGCTCGCCCTCGAGGTAGCGCCACTCGCGGGTGAAGACGGTGGCGACGTCGAGCTGCTCCGCGACGACGCGCAGGTGCGCCCGCAGCGCCGCCCGGATCCGCTCGACGACCGACCCCTCCTCCGGCACCGAGTCGAGCGCCGCGTGGAACGCCTCCGACCCCTCGCGCGCGACCTCCCAGAGCAGGTCGGCCTTCGACTCGATGTGCGCGTAGAGCGACCCCTTCTGGACGCCGAGCGCCTCGGCGAGGTCGGCCGTCGAGGTGCCGTGGTAGCCCTTCTCGGCGAAGAGCCTGGCCGCGGCGCGCGTTAGCTCGGTACGCCTGGCGGACATCTAGAATCCGAGACTAACGATCGTTCGGTTGGGAGGACGGGATGCGCGACGAGCAGGCCTTCATCGAGTACGTCCAGGGCGGCGGCCAGGTCGAGGCCGGCGACTGGCTGCCGGACGACTACCGGGCGAAGCTCCTGAAGTTCGTCGAGATGCACGCGAACTCGGAGCTGATGGGCGTGCTGCCCGAGCGCGAGTGGATCCTGCGCGCGCCGACGCTGCAGCGGAAGCTCGCGCTGACGGCCAAGGTGCAGGACGAGGTCGGCCATGCCCAGCTGATCTATCGCGTCGCCGAGGACCTCGGCAAGCCGCGCGAGGCGATGTTCGCCGACCTGCTCTCGGGCAAGGCGAAGTTCCACAACGTCTTCCACTACCCGACGAAGACGTGGGGCGACGTCGGCGTGATCGCGTGGCTCGTCGACGCGGCCGCGATCATCAGCCAGAAGGCGCTGCTCCGGTGCTCGTACGCGCCGTACGCGCGGATCATGAAGAAGATCTGCTGGGAGGAGTCGTTCCACATCCTGCACGGCCGGGACGTGATCCTCGCGCTCGTCACGGGCACGCCGGATCAGTTCGAGCTCGTGCAGGAGGCGCTGAACCGCTGGTGGGGCCCGCTGATGCAGTTCCACGGGAACCCGATCCCGCGCGACGAGGACCCGATGTGGTTCTGGCGGATCAAGTCGCAGGGCAACGAGGAGGCGCGGCAGCAGTTCCTCGACGGCTACGTGCCGCAGATCCTGGAGCTCGGGCTCGAGATCCCCGACCCGAAGCTGCGCAGGAACGACGACGGCGTCTGGGAGTACACGGAGCCGGACTGGGCGGAGCTGAAGCACGTCGTGACCGGGCACGGGCCGCGCACGGCCGACCGGCTCGCGTTCCGCGCGCGCTTCCTCGAGCAGGAGCAGTGGGTGCGCGACGCGGTGCTCGCCGCATGAGCGCGCGTAGGCTCGACGGAGCGCGCCCGAGAGCGCAGGCGCCGGCTCTGCCGGCGCCGGAGCGGGGACGCGTCTGGGAGGTCTTCCGCCGCGACCGCGCGGGCGCGCCGTTCGAGCACGCCGGCTCCGTGCTCGCGCCCGACGCCGAGTTCGCGGAGGCGTGGGCGCGCGAGCAGTACGGGCGCCGCGGCGAGTCGGCGGCCCTCTGGCTCGTGCCGCGCGACGCGGTGCACGTCGTCGACGACTGGGCGGACGAGTTCGACCTCAAGTACCGCCGCGTCGACGGCTACTCGATCAAGGCGCGTTTGAAGGAGGCTCGTGAACGAGCGGGAACTGCTGGGGCTCGCTGACGACGAGCTGATCGTCGGCTGGCGCGACTCGGAGTGGACGGGGATCGCGCCGATGCTCGAGGAGGACGTCGCGTTCTCGTCGATCGCGCAGAACGAGATCGGGCACGCGCGGGCGCTGTACGAGCTGCTGGGCGACGACGCGGACGCGCTCGCGTTCGACCGGCCGCCCGCGGAGTACCGCTGCGCGCCGCTCGTCCAGCTGCGGCTGCCGGACTGGGCGCACACGATCGCGCGGCGCTGGTTGTACGAGGTCGCGGACGAGATCCGCATCTCGGCGCTGCGCGAGACGCTGCCGCTCGCGGCGAAGATCGACCGCGAGGAGCGCTACCACCGCATGCACGCGGAGATGTGGCACGAGCGGCTCGCGCCGACGTCGCAGTTCCGGGCCGCCGTCGAGGAGCTGTGGCCGTACGCGCTCGGAGTCCTGCCGGCGGGCGGGCAGCGCGAGGCGCTCGCCGCGCGCGTGGGCCGGCCCGTCGTCGAGGCGGTCGAGCGCGGCACGCACCTGGACGAGCTGGCAGCGCTCTGGGAGGAGATGACGATGGTGCGGCGGTCGGCCCCGGCGGGTGCGCAGTGGTGACCGCCGAGCAGGTGTGGCGGCGCTTCGCCGAGATCCCCGATCCGGAGATCCCGGTGATCTCGCTCGTCGACCTCGGCGTCATCCGTTCGGTCGACGTCCAGGAGGGACATGTCCACGTGGAGCTGACGCCGACCTTCCTCGGCTGTCCCGCGCTCGAGGCGATGAAGCGG
The DNA here is from genome assembly GCA_035708345.1 of Gaiellaceae bacterium. GTDB lineage: Bacteria > Actinomycetota > Thermoleophilia > Gaiellales > Gaiellaceae > Palsa-739. The sequence continues at coordinate 33,080 of DASSSR010000012.1, read as the reverse complement.
GGGCTCGAGCAGGCGGTGGTCGAGCTCGGCGGGGAGCCGGAGGTCGAGATCGTCAACGACGACTCGTGGGGGACGGACAGGATCAGCGCCGCCGGCCGCGAGCAGCTGCGCGCGGCCGGGTTCGCGCCGCCGGGACCGCGGCTCGTCCAGCTGCAGAGCGCCGTGCACCGGTGCCCGTACTGCGGCTCCACCGACACGACGCTCGAGAACCTCTTCGGCCCGACGCCGTGCCGCTCGATCCGCTACTGCAACGGCTGCAGGCAGCCGTTCGAGCAGTTCAAGACGATCTGACGCGCGGCCGGCAGCCCCACGGTGACCCGCAGGCCGCCCTGGTGCCGTGGCGTGAGCGCGAGGGTTCCGTCGTGGGCCTGGACGATGCTCTTCACGATCGCGAGCCCGAGGCCGACGCCTGCGTGGTCGTCGCGTATGCGCTCGGTGCCGCGTCGGAACGGCTCGGACAAGGTCGCGACAGCCGTCGGGGTGAGCTTGTCTCCGGTGTTCTCGACGGTGACCTGAGCGCCGTCCCCGCGAGCGCCGGTCGCGACGCGCACGGTGCCACCCTCCGGCAGGTTGTGGACGATCGCGTTGTGCAGGAGGTTCGTCGTCGCCTGCAAGAGGAGCGCGTGCGAGCCCAGCGTGGTCGCCGTGTCGCCCGTCGTCTCGATCGTGACGCCCCGTTCCTCTGCGAGCGGAAGGAGCGTCTCGGCGGCTTCTTCGGCCAGGAGCGAGAGGTCGACGGGCTCGCGGGCGAACGCTCGTTGCTCGGCGCGGCTGAGGAGGAGAAGGGCTTCGGTGAGGTCGATCGCGCGGGAGTTGACGGCCTGGAGGCGGTCGACGAGCTCGCCGGTGTCGCGAGTTGGATCCTTGCGGGCGACGTCGAGCATCGTCTGCGCGATCGCGAGCGGCGTGCGCAGCTCGTGCGAGGCGTTGGCGGCGAACCGCTGCTGCTCGGCGACGTGCGCTTCGAGGCGCGCGAGCATGGCGTCGAAGCTGTCGGCGAGCTCGCGGAACTCGTCCCGGCGGCCTTCCAGGTCGATCCGGTGGGCAAGCGACCCGTCGGCGGCGATCCGGGTGGCATCGGTGATGCGGGTCAGGGGAGCAAGCATGTGGCCGGCGAGAAGCCAGCCGCCGATGAGGCCGAATACCAGCAGGAAGCTCATCACCACCGCTGCGATCGGCGCGAAGTAGTGCAGGAGAGCGGCGTGGCTCTGCACCAGGAAGATCACGCCGGGGTGGATGCCGCGCGAGAGCGAGAAGTAGCCGGCGACGAGCAGCACCGCTCCCGCGAGCATCACGAAGCCGGCGTAGCTGAGCGTGAGCTTCAGGCGAACGCTCGGGCCGGGACGTCTATCCATTGCTTGCGCCTGCATCGATGCGGTAGCCGACGCCTGGGGCGGTGGCGATGATCCACGGTTCGCCGAGCCGCTTGCGCAGAGCGGAGACCGTGATGCGCACGGCGTTGGTGAACGGGTCTGCGTTCTCGTCCCAGGCCCGTTCGAGCAGCTCCTCTGCGCGGACGACGCCGCCTTCGGCCTCGACGAGGACCTCGAGCACTGCGAACTGCTTGCGCGTCAGCGCGATGTAGCGGCCGTCTCGGTAGACCTCCCGTCGGAACGGATCGAGGCGCAGCCCGGCGATCTCGCGTACGGGCGGCCGGTGGTGGGCGCGTCTGCGGTCGAGTGCTCTGAGGCGGAGCACGAGCTCGCGGAGCTCGAACGGCTTGGTCAGGTAGTCGTCGGCGCCGAGCTCGAATCCGGATGCCTTGTCGTCGAGGCGGTCGGCGGCGGTCAGCATCAGGATCGGCATGCCGCTGCCGGAGGCGACGATCCGTTCGGCGATCACGTCGCCGGAGGGTCCTGGGACGTCTCGATCGAGGACCGCGATGTCGTAGGCGTTCAGCCCGAGCAGCGAGAGCGCCGTCTCGCCGTCGCCGGCGACGTCGGCGGCGATCGCCTCCAGGCGCAGGCCGTCGCGGATCGCTTCCGCCATGTACGGCTCGTCCTCGACGACCAAGACCCGCATGCTCGGATGCTAGAGCGGCCGTATATCGCCCGCGTATCGAAAATCGCATACGCGGCGGCAACAGAGGCTGGGCGAGCGTACAGGCGTGCCACGCCTCGATCGAACGCGACCCCGGACCCGACGTCGCTCTCGCGGCATCGGCGCCGTGGGCTTCCTGGTCGTGGCCGCTGCGATCGCCGCCGCAGCGGTCTACCGGCTGCCGCCCTCCTCGGCCTCGGATGCCGCGCCGCCGCTCTCGGCCGTGCCGAGCCGGCACCGCTCCGGCCGCGGCGTCGCCGTGCCCGCCGGCGCGTGGCCGCGATCCGGGCAGGCCGCCGTCCAGATCGGACACTCCGGGATTCAGGCGGGGCCGAATCAGCACGCGGCCCCGATCGCCAGCGTCGCGAAGGTGATGACGGCCTATCTCGTCCTTCGCGATCACCCGCTCGCGGTGGGCGAGGGGGGGCCGACGATCACGCTCTCCGCTGCGGATGTCGCCGACACCGCTCGCCGGAGTCGACAGCAGGAGTCGGTCGTGCCGGTCGTGGCGGGCGAGCAGCTGACGGAGCTGCAGGCGCTCCAGGCGCTCCTACTGCCGTCGGCGAACAACATCGCGGCAGTTCTCGCGCGCTGGGACGCCGGGTCCGAAGAGCGGTTCGTCGCGCGCATGAACGCCGCCGCGCGCTCGCTCGGGATGTACGACACGCACTACACCGACCCGAGCGGCTACGACCCGGCGACGGTCTCGACGGCCGCCGACCAGGTGTCGATCGTCGAGCGGGCGCTGCGTCTGGCGGTCTTCGCACGCATCGTCGCCACACGGGCCGTGTCGCTGCCGGTCGCCGGCACCGTCCACAACACGAACAGATTGCTCGGCCGCGACGGGTTCGTCGGCGTCAAGACCGGCTCCGACGCCGCCGCCGGCGGTTGCTTCGCCTTCCGCGCGATCCGCCTCGTGCAGGGCAAGCGCACCACGATCACCGGTGTCGTGCTGGGTCAGTCCGGCCGGGATCGGATCGACGCGGGCCTCGCAGCCGCAGACGCACTGGTCGCCGGGATCGCCGGCGACGGCGGCTGAACGAACCGCACTGGTCGAACGTCGGCTCGCCGCGCTCGAGCGGCCGTCTAACGTTGACGCGTGTTCCTCGGCGTGATCGCGGACGACGTCACCGGCGCCACCGACGTCGCGAGCGTCCTGGCGCGGGAGGGGATGCGCACCGTGCAGGTCGTCGGGGCGCCCGACGCCGACGTCGGCTCTCCCGCCGCCGACGCCGTCGTCGTCGCGCTCAAGTCCCGCACCGCGCCGGTGGCCGAGGCTGTCCGCGACAGCGTCGCCGCGCTGCGGTGGCTGCGCGCCCGCGGCGCGCAGCGCTTCTTCTTCAAGGTCTGCTCGACGTTCGACTCGACCCCGGCGGGGAACATCGGCCCGGTCGCGGACGCGCTGCTCGACGAGCTCTCCGCCGCGTACACGGTCGTCACGCCCGCCTACCCGGCGAACGGCCGCACCGTCTACAAGGGCTACCTCTTCGTCGGCGACGTGCTGCTGAGCGAGTCGTCGATGCGCGACCACCCGCTGACGCCGATGACCGACTCGAACCTCGTCCGCGTGCTGCAGCGGCAGACGCGGCGCTCCGTCGGCCTGCTGGGCGCGCCGGAGGTCGGCTACGCGATCGCCGACGCGACGACCGACGACGACCTGCGCGCGCTCGGAGCCGCGTACGCCGAGCTGCCGCTGCTCGTCGGCGGCGCCGGACTCGCGCTCGGGCTGCCGCGCGCGTACGGGTACGCCGCCGAGCCGGCGTACGCCGAGCGCGTCGACGGGCCGGCGATCGTGCTCGCCGGCAGCCTGTCCGAGGCGACGAGGGAGCAGATCGCGCGCTTCGAGCCGCGCGTGACGCTCGACGAGTACGCGGGCTACGACGGCACGACGATCCTCGTCCACAGCGGGGTGCGCGACGGCCGCCCCCCGCACGAGGTCGAGCAGCGGCTCGCGCAGATCGCGAAGGACGCGGTCGAGCGCGGCGCACGCCGCGTGGTCGTCGCGGGCGGGGAGACGTCGGGCGCCGTCGTGCGCGCCCTCGGGATCTCGACGCTCGCGGTCGGCGACGAGATCGCGCCCGGCGTCCCGTGGATGACGACGCTCGAGGAGCCGCGCCTCTCGCTCGCGCTCAAGTCGGGTAACTTCGGCGGCCCCGACTTCTTCCGCGAGGCGCTCGCATGAGAGACGAGATCGTCGAGACCGGCCGCACGCTCGCCGCGCGCGGCCTCTCGCCCGGCACGTCCGGGAACCTGAGCGCGCGCGTCGACGGCGGCTTCCTGATGACGCCGACCGACTCCTCGCTGGGCTCGCTCGACCCGGCCCGCCTCTCACGCCTCGACGAGCACGGCGGCCACGTCGGCGGCGACCCGCCGACGAAGGAGGTCTGGCTGCACCTGGCGATGTACGCCGAGCGGCCGGAGGCGCGCGCGATCGTGCACCTGCACTCGACGCACGCCGTCGCGGTCGCGTGCCTCGACGGCGTCGACGAGGACGACGTCCTGCCGCCGCTGACGCCGTACTACGTGCTGCGCGTCGGCCGGCTGCCGCTCGTGCCCTACGGCCGGCCGGGTGACGACTCGCTCGCCGGGGCCGTCCGCGAGCGCGCCCGGACGAGCCACGCGCTGCTGCTCGCGAACCACGGCCCGGTCGTCGCCGCGCCCACGCTCGCACAGGCCGCGGCCGCGGCGGAGGAGATCGAGGAGACCGCGAAGCTCGTCCTGCTCACGCACGGGCTGAAGACGCGGCTCCTCACCGGGCAGCAGGTCGCCGAGCTACGCCCGCACTAGCTCGGCGACGCGCTGCATCCCGAGCCGCGGGCTCGAGAGCACGGGCACCGGCGCGTCGCCGGCCACGCGCGCCATCGACGCCTGGGCGAGCACGACGACGTCCGACTCGGACGCGGCCTTCGCGATGCCCTCCCGCACGAGCTCGTCGTGCCGGTCGCTGCCGAACGCCCCGTCGCACAGGTACGCGGTCACCTCGACCTCCTCGCCGGCCTCGCGCGCGCGCCGGCGGACGAGCTCCGCGGTCGGCTCGAGCGTCGTCGAGAGCGTGGCGACGACGCCGATCCGGGAGCCGAGCCGCACCGCCTCGTCCGCCATCGGCTCGTCGATCCGCAGCACCGGCACGTCCAGGAACGCGCGGCTGGCGTCCACCGCCGGCCCGATCGAGGAGCACGTGACGACGACGAGGTCGGCGCCCGCCTCCGCCGCCGACTCGACGTAGCCGAGCACGCGCCGGCGCGTCGCAGGCGTCAGCCGCCCCTCGCGCCGCGTGTTCGAGAGCAGCGTCTCGTCGGCGATGTGGAAGACGTCCGCTTCCGGCACGAGCTCCTCCGCGAGCTGCGTGAAGGTCGGCGGCAGCGAGAGGACTGTGTGGACGAAGCCGATCGTGCTCACAGCTCGAAGGGTACGCCGGGCTCCCACTTCGGCGTGTCCGCGTACGCCTCGGCGGGCACCCTCGTCTCCGTCTCGACTCCGCAGCCGCGCCGGAGCGCGAGCTCGTTGCGCGGATAGACGATCCGCCGCGACGTGCGCGAGCCGGCGCAGAAGAGGACGCAGGGGCCGGCGCCGGCGCCGACGAACCCGTGCTCGGTCCCGGGCGGGCAGTGCAGGAAGTCCCACCGGCGGAGCGCCCGCTCTTCGCCCTCGACGATCGCGACGCACTCGCCCGCGAGCACGAGGAAGTCCTCCTGGTTGTCGAGCTCGCGGTGGTAGCGCCCGCCCGGCTGCCCGGGCTGCAGCACGGCGAGCGTGTAGCCGATCCGGCCGAACCGGTGCTCCTCGTCCTCGAAGAGGCACGCGTCGCCCATCGCCGCGTTCGTCGCCCAGGGCAGGTCGCGCAGATTGGCCGCGAACCAGGAGTCCATCACGCGCGGGCGTAGGTGAGCAGCACCACCTGCGCGGACGGCTGCGCCGAGACGAGCGAGAAGTCGGCCGGGACGTCGAACATCCGCTTGCCGCGGCCGACGGCCGTCGGATAGAGGACGAGCCGCAGCTCGTCGACGAGCCGACGCTCGAGCAGCGTCTGCACGAGCTGCTGCGAGCCGGCGACGAGCACGTTGCCCTCGAGACCGTCGACGTCCTCGAGCCCGATCACCGTCGTGTTGGCCCAGGTCGGCTCGCTCAGCGTCGACGAGACGACGTACTTCGGCATCGAGTTCATCTTCTCGGCGAAGCCCTGCTCGTCGGTCATCGACGGCCACGCCGCCGCGAAGCCCTCGTACGTCACACGGCCGAGCAGGAGCGCGTCGGCCGCCGTCAGCTCCTCGAGCTTGAAGCGGTCGCCCGCGTCGCCGCGGTCGAACCGGAACGCCCAGCCGCCGAAGCCGTTCGCCTCCCGCTCGGCGCCGCCCGGATCCTCCATGACGCCGTCGAGCGTGACGAACTCGGAAACCACGATTCGTCTGTTCATGCCGGTTGAGACCCTACGCGCAGGCGAGAATCATCGCCGTGGAGCTGCGCAGCGTCGCCGCGACCCGTTACGTCACGCCGCTGCGCGAGGGCGGCTCGCTGCCCGCGCTCGTCGAGGCGGACGACGACGGCCTCTACGTGCTGAAGTTCAGCGGCGCCGGGCAGGGGCGGAAGGCGCTCGTCGCGGAAGTCGTGGCGGGCGAGCTCGCGCGGGCGCTCGGCTTCGCCGTCCCGGAGCTCGTGACGGCGGAGCTCGACCCGACGCTCGGCCGCGCCGAGCCCGACCCGGAGATCCAGGACCTGCTGACGGCGAGCGCGGGCACGAACCTCGGCGTCGACTTCCTGCCCGCCGCGCTGCCGTTCTCGCCCGCAGCCGAGCCGGAGGTCGACGCCGACCTCGCCGCCGACGTCGTCTGGTTCGACGCGCTCGTGACGAACGTCGACCGCACCGCGCAGAACCCGAACCTGCTCTGGTGGCACGGTCGGCTCTGGCTGATCGACCACGGCGCCGCGCTCTACTTCCACCACGGGGCGCGGGACGAGCTCGCGCACGCGCGCACGCCGTTCGCCGGCCTCGCGCAGCACGTGCTGCTCCCGTACGCGTCGTCGCTCGAGGCCGCGCACGAGCGGCTGGCGCCGCGCGTCACCGAGCAGCTGCTCGAGGACGTCGCCGCCGCCGTGCCGGACGACTGGCTGGAGGGCGCCGACCGCCGACGCTACGTCGACTATCTGCTCGTGCGCCGAGAGAACGTTGTCTAGCCCGTTCTCCTACGCGCTCTACCGGCTCGTGCCGCACCTGGAGCGCGGCGAGCGGATCAACGTCGGCGTCGTCGTCTTCTGCCGGCCGCGCGACTTCCTCGCCGCGCGCACGGCGCTCGACGAGGAGCGCGCGCGCGCGTTGTGGCCCGAGCTCGAGCCGGAGGCGGTGCGCCCGCACCTGGAGGCGCTCGAGCGGGTGGCGGCCGGCGATCCCGGCGGCGGGCCGATCGCGGCGCTCGACACGACCGCGCGCTTCCACTGGCTGACGGCGCCGTCGAGCACGATCATCCAGCCGTCGGCCGTGCACACCGGCGTCTGCGAGGACCCGGCCGCGCAGCTCAGCCGGCTGTTCGATTCACTCGTTCTCTGACCTCGGCGAGCAGCTCGATCGAGCGCAGCACCCCGTCGTGCGGCATCGAGCCGACGCTCGTCTGCATCAGGAAGCGGTCGTGGCCGAAGAGCTCGTGCTGGAAGCGGATCTTCTCGACCACCTCGTCGACCGAGCCGGCGACGAGGGCGCCGCGGCGCGTGCGCAGCGCGTCGAAGTCCTGGCGCGTCGTCGGCGGCCAGCCGCGCTCGCGCCCGATCGCGGTCATCATCTCGGCGTAGGCCGGGAAGAAGTCGTCCGGCTCGCCGACGTAGCCGTGCGAGTTGATGCTCAGCGTCGTCCCGCCCGAGGCGCGGAACGCCTCCGCGAACGGCACGAAGCGCTCGGGCATGCCGCCGATGATCGCGAGCGCCATCGGCAGCCCGAGCGAGCCGGCGCGCATCGCGGACTGCGGGTTGCCGCCGACCGCGATCCACACCGGCAGCGGGCGCTGCACCGGCACCGGGAAGACGCCCTGCGCGGCCGGATCCTCGCGCAGCGCCAGCAGCGCCGAGAGCTTCGTCGCGAACAGCTCGTCGTACCGGGCGAGGTCGTAGCCGAAGAGCGGGAACGACTCGACGAACGAGCCGCGCCCGGCCATGATCTCCGCGCGCCCGCCCGAGATCAGGTCGACCTCCGCGAACTGCTGCAGCACGCGGATCGGGTCGTCGGACGAGAGCACCGTCACCGCGCTCGTCAGCCGGATCCGCCGCGTGCGCGCGGCGATCGCGGCGAGCGCCACCGCCGGCGCGCTGACGGCGTAGTCCGCGCGGTGGTGCTCGCCGACGCCGAAGACGTCGAGGCCGACCCGGTCGGCCAGGTCGGCCTCTTCGAGCAGTTGCGCGAATCGCTCCTGCGGCGTCACCCCGCCGCGCACGTCGGCGAAGGTGTAGACGCCGATCTCCACTACGGGAGCCTGACGTACTGCCCCAGGAAGCTCCGCGCCGAGGGCGTGTCCAGCCGGTAGTCGACGTTCGTCGCCCGGCAGACGGAGTCGCCGGTGATCGTCGTCCCGGCGACGATGTTCGTGCCGCCGAGGAAGTTCGGCCCGCCGGAGTCGCCGTAGCACGTGCCGCCGTCGCCGGTCGCCGGATTCATCGAGGCGCGGATCCAGGGCGGGTTGAGCGCGTCGACACTGCCGGTCGCGACGTAGCGGACGTCGGCGTAGTGGAAGGTCGCGCCGCCGGGGCCCATCGTCACCGACTGCGCGCCGTAGCCGACCGAGACGATCGGGTCGCCGACCTTCAGCGAGTCCAGCTGGCCCGCCTTCGGCAGCCGTGCCGGCGTGATCCCCTTCACCGCCTTGTCGAGGACGACGACCGCGACGTCGTGCGGGTCGCTCTGCTTCTGGTCGTAGAGCGGGTCGGCGTGCCAGGTGCCCCAGTACGTCGTGCCGGTCCCGGCGACGTATTGCGAGTCGAAGGTGACCGCGACGCGGCCGAGGCCGCGGTCGCAGTGCGCCGCGGTGAGGAAGACGGTCGGCGAGATCAGGGTGCCGCTGCACTCCTCCCACGTGCCGTCGGAGAACGCGTGCGGCGCCAGCAGCGCGCCGACGTAGGGATGGCCGTTGCCGTCCGGGCCGCCGTTGGTGATCGCGGACGCGACCCCGACGACGCACAGTGCCGCGGCCGCCGCGGCGGCCGCCAGGGTGAGCTTCGTCATGGCCGGAAGCCTATGCTTCGAGCGGATGCCGATCGAGATCCTCTATTGCCCGACCTGAAGCGGCTACGACGCACGGGCGGCGAGTCTCGCCGCCGAGCTGCGCGAGAACGGGTTCGACGCGTCCGCGCGCACGGGCGGAAACGGGCAGTTCGACGTCCTGCACGACGGCGCGCTCGTCTTCTCGAAGCGCAAGGAGCACCGGTTCCCGGACAACGGCGAAGTGCTCTCGCTGCTGCAGGGCTGATCGCGCTCCTCGCCGCCGGCTGCGGCGGCGGCCGGCTCTCGCACGGGGACTTCGTCAAGCGCGCCGACGCGATCTGCTCCGCCTACCGGGCGCAGACGCGGCCGATCACGACGCCGCGCTCGTACGACGCGATCGTCGCCTGGGGGAAGAAGACGCTGCCGGTCTACGCCGCGGCGCTGCAGAAGCTGTCGGCGCTGCAGCCGCCGGCGGCGGACGAGGCGCAGGTGCGGGCGTGGCTCGCGGCCGACCGGAAGGTGCAGCGCGCGGCCCGCGACCTCGTCGCGGCGGCGCAGCGGCGCGACTACCCGTCCGTGACGGCCGCCTCCTCGCGGGCCCAGCTCGCCGGCAGCGAGAGCCGCGCGGCCGCGAGCACGCTCGGCTTCCAGGTGTGCGGCAGCTTCGCTAGCGGCCGGTGAAGGCCGGCGGCCGCTTCTCGAGGAAGGCCTGCACGCCCTCGCGGAAGTCGTCGCTCTGCGCCGCGACCGCCTGCAGCTGCGCCTCGAGCTCGAGCTGCTCGTCGAGCGTGGCGGTGTCCGCGTGGTCGAACAGCCGCTTCGTCAGCCCGATCGCGCGCGTCGGCAGCGAGGCGTAGAGCTCGGCGAGCTCCGCCGCGCGCGCGGCGAGCGCTTCCGCCTCGACTACCTCCGAGACGAGGCCCCACGCGTGCGCCTCCGCGGCCGTGAGCCGGCGGTTCGACGTCATCCACTCGAACGCGCGGGAGGCGCCGAGCAGGCGGTGGACGAAGTACGTCCCGCCCGCGTCCGGGATCAGGCCGATGCCGACGAAGCCGGGGACGAAGCTCGCCGCGTCCGAGGCGATGCGGATGTCGCACGCGCACGCGAACGAGAGCCCGGCGCCCGCGCAGGCGCCGTTGACGGCGGCCATCACCGGCTTCTCGAGCCCGCGCACCGCCGCGACGTTCGGGTGGTAGGTCTCGCGCAGCGCGGCGCCGACGTCGCCCGTCTCGCCGAACTCGGTCAGGTCCTGCCCGGCGCAGAACGCGCGGCCGGCGCCGGTGACGACGACCGCGCGCACCTCGGGGTCGCGCGCCTGCTTCAGCGCCGCCAGCAGCTCCGCGTGCAGGCCGCGCGTGAAGGCGTTCAGCTTCTCCGGGCGGTTCAGCGTGATCGTCTGCACCGCGCCGTCGCGCGTCACCTCGACGTCGGCCATCGGGCGGAGCCTATCCCCCGTTGAGCACGGACAGCGCGGCGTAGTCGGCGGCGGTCGCCTGGTCGGCGAGGAAGACCGAGTAGCCGGTCGTGCCGGCGCGGCGCAGCAGCGGCACGTAGCGCGCGGCCGGGAAGCCGTGGTAGACGCCGATCACCGGGTGGACGCGGTCGAGCGGCCAGCCGGCGCGCTTGGCGTGGGCGACGGTCTGGGCGGGGCGGTCGACGGTCGGGAACTGGTTGTAGTACGCCTGCGGGAGCAGGTCGAAGCCGGTGTCCCGCCAGGCGGCGTAGTCGATCGGCAGCACCCACGGCGCCTGCGCGGCGCCGAACGTCGTCAGCGCAGCCGGCAGCGTCGGCTCGAGCTCGCGGAACGTGGAGGCGAAGATGCGGGAGCGGTACCAGCCCGCCGTGTGTCGGACGCGCTCGTAGTCCCACTCCGCGTCGGCGATGTAGAAGTCGGCGCCGGTCAGCCGCACCTGGTAGGCGGCGAGCTGCGCGGCGAGCCACGGGCTCGAGTCCTCCCAGCCCCAGAGCCCGACCTTCAGCCCGTGCGCGCGCATGACGCCGATCCAGTCGGCGTTGCCCGGGTAGCTCTCCCAGATCCCGTTGTGCGCGTGGAAGGCGATCCAGGAGAAGTGCGCCTGCTGCAGCGTCTCGGCGAGAGCGGTCGGGCCGGGGAAGTTGCCGAGGTTGTCGACGAAGACGCCCGGGCCGTCGAAGACGTCCGGGCGCGGGTCGGCCCGCGCCGTCGAGGCGCCGAGAACGGCCGCGCAGAACGCGGCCACGATCGCCGACCAGACCTTCACGTGCCCTCGGTCGAGTTATAGACCGCGGAAGTCCGGCGCGCGCTTCTCGAGGAAGGCGTTCAGTCCCTCGGTCGCGTCCTCGGAGGCGCGGGCGAGGTAGAACGCGCGCCGCTCGAACTCGACACCGACGGCGAGCGGCGCCTCGAACGCCTTGTCGACCGCCTCCTTCGCGAGCCGCACCGAGACCGGGCTCTTCGCCGCGATCGCGGCGGCGACCCGCTTCGCCTCGGTCAGCCACGCCTCCCGCGCGACGACGCGGGCGACGAGGCCGAAGGCGAGCGCCTCGCGCGCGGAGAGCAGCCGGCCGCTGAGGATCATGTCCATCGCGACCGCCTTGCCGACCGCGCGCGTCAGCCGCTGCGTGCCGCCGGCGCCGGGCAGGACGCCGAGGTTGATCTCCGGCTGGCCGAACCGCGCCGTCTCGGAGGCGACGATCAGGTCGCAGAGCATCGCGAGCTCGCAGCCGCCGCCCAGGCAGAAGCCGGAGACCGCGGCGACGAGCGGCGTCCGCACGGCGCGGATCGCGTCCCACGCGTCGACGCGCCGGCTCTCGTACAGCGAGATCGGCGTCCCGGCGGCGAGCTCCTGGATGTCGGCGCCGGCGGCGAACGCGCGCTCGTTCCCGCCGAGCACGATCGCGCGCACCTCGGCGTCCTCGTCGAGCGTGCGCAGCGTCCCGACGAGCGTCCCCATCAGCTCCCCGGAGAGGGCGTTCAGCTGCTTCGGCCGGTCGAGCAGGACGACGGCGACGCGGCCGTCCCGCTCGACGCGGACGAGCCCTACGCTCATTCGAATACGACGAACTCGACCGTCGGCTGCGGGAAGCCGCGCTTGTACGCGTCCTTGCCGGTGGCCATGAACTCGTCGCTGCGCGTCGCGTTCCTGAACGCGTCCTCGTCGGCGAACTCCCACTCGGCGAAGTAGGCGTGCGCCGCGTCGCCCATCGGGGAGCCGGTCACCCTGCCGTGCCGGAAGACGCTGCCCGGGACCTGCTTGCAGAGCTCGGCGTGCTCGGAGTAAGACTCGGAGTCAGGTTCCTGTTCGTAGAGGACGATCACTCTGTGCATGGGAGGACCCTACTGACATGACACACGTGACGCACTACGAGATCGCGTGCGCGGACGTCGACCGGGCGCAGCGGTTCTGGGGCGGCCTCTTCGGCTGGCAGTTCGGCGAGAGCGTCATGCCCGGGGGCGAGTACCGGATGGCGCAGACCGGCGAGCAGAGCGGCGCGGCCCTCTCGTCGATGGGCGAGCCCGGACACCCGAACGTCTACTTCGACGTCGACGACATCGAGGCGTCGCTCGCGAAGGTGCGCGAGCTCGGCGGCGAGGCGGGCGACAAGTCGCCGGTGCCCCAGATGGGCTGGTTCGCGGCCTGCAAGGACTCGGAGGGGAACGCCTTCAGCCTCTGGCAGACCGACTCGAGCGCCGGCTGACGGCTATCGATCCTCGACCGGCTCGTCCCATGCGGGCGCGCGCCGGTCGAGCTCCGCTCGCACCTCGGCCGACGGAACGGGCCAGTCCTCGATCTCGACCTCGTCGTGCATCCGGCACGTGAACGGCGCGGCGGGCGCGGCGGTTACGCCCGGCGGTCGAGCACGCGCAGCGCCTTCCCCTCGGAGCGCGGGATCGACCCCGGCGCCACGACCTCGACGGCGGCGCTCAGCCCGAGCGCGCGCTCCAGCCGCTCCCGCACCGCGACCGGGTCGGCCCTGCCCTCGACCTGCACGGTCAACGTGTCGAGCCGGTCCGGGCGCTCGACGACGAGCTGGTAGTGCGGTGCGAGCCCGGGCTGCTCGAGCAGCACGCGCTCGACCTCGCTCGGGAAGACGTTGACGCCGCGGATCACGAGCATGTCGTCGGTGCGGCCGACGATCCGCGACATGCGCGCGAGCGTCCGGCCGCAGGCGCACGGCTCCCGCGTCAGCGAGGCGAGGTCGCCGGTGCGGTAGCGGAGGAACGGCAGCGCCTCCTTGGTCAACGTCGTGAAGACGAGCTCGCCGACCTCGCCGTCCGGGAGCGGCTCCCCGCTCGCCGGGTCGACGACCTCGACGAGGAAGTGGTCCTCGTTCACGTGGGCGCCTTCGCGGGCCTCGACGCACTCGGAGGAGACGCCCGGGCCGACGATCTCCGACAGCCCGTAGATGTCGAGCGCGGTCAGGTCGAGCGCCTGCTCGATCGCCTCCCGCAGCCCCTCCGTCCACGGCTCGGCGCCGAAGATGCCCGCCCGCAGCGTCAGCCGCGACGCGTTCTCGACGTGGTCGGCGATCGCGAGCGCATAGCTCGGGGTGCAGCAGAGGATCTCGGCGCCGAGGTCCTCGAGCAGCTGCGCCTGCCGCGGCGTGTTGCCGCCGGAGGCGGGGACGACGGTGCAGCCGAGGCGCTCGGCGCCGTAATGGAGGCCGAGGCCGCCGGTGAAGAGCCCGTAGCCGTAGGCGACGTGCACGACGGTGCCGGGCCGTCCGCCGGCGGCGGCGATCGCGCGCGCGCAGCAGTCGGCCCAGAGCGCGAGGTCGCTGCGCGTGTACGCGACGATCGTCGCCTTGCCGCGCGTGCCGGAGGAGCCGTGCACGCGCACGCACTCGCGCAGCGGCACGCGCAGCAGCCCGAACGGGTACGCGTCGCGCAGCTGCTCCTTCGTCGCGAACGGCTGCTCCGCCAGCTCGTCGAGCCCGATCGCGAAGCGCTCGCGCAGCCGCGCGTCCTGCAGGCGCTCGAGCTCGGCGCGCGGCATCGTCTCCAGCTCGGGCTGGAAGATCACGCGACGTAGGGTATGCCCGTGTCGGGCAGCGCGGTCGCGACGTTCCTCACCGTCCTCTCCGGGCTCGCCGGCTCGGTGCAGGTCGCGCTGATGTCGCGGCTCGGCGAGCGGATCGGCGTCCTGCAGGCGCTCGCGTTCTCCGCGGCGCTGACCGGCGCGCTCGCGTTCGTCCTGCTCGTCGCGGCGCGGCGCAGCGTCGCCGGCTACGCGGACGCGCTCGACCAGCCGTGGTGGATGCTGCTCGGCGGCGTCATGGGCCTGCTGATCGTCTTCACGGTCACCTACGCCGGCCCGCGCATCGGCGTCGCCGCGACCGTCGGGATCCTGATCGCCGGGCAGCTGATCATGGGCGCGGCGATCGACCGCTGGGGGCTCTTCCGCTCGGAGAAGATCCCGCTCGGCTGGCCGCGCGTGCTCGGCATCGTCCTGCTCGCCGTCGGCGCCGCCCTCTCCCTGCGCAAGTAACAGGCTGTTACTTGCGCAGGGAGAGACACGCGTCCGCGGTGCTGCTCGTGCTCGCGGCGGCGACGTCGGTGCAGGGCGGCGCTTCCGTCGCCAAGTCGCTCTTCCCCTCGTTCGGCCCGCCCGGCGTCGTCTTCCTGCGCCTGCTGTTCGGGTCGATCGCGCTCTGGGCGATCGCCCGGCCCGAGCTGCGCGGGCGGCCGTGGCACGAGCTGCGGCTCCTGCTCGCCCTCGGCGTCGTGCTCGTCTCGATGAACGTGACGTTCTACGAGTCGATCGACCGGCTGCCGCTGGGGATCGCCGTCACGGTCGAGTTCCTCGGCCCGCTCGGCGTCGCGGTGCTCGGCTCGCGCCGCCGGCTCGACTTCGCCTGGGTCGCGCTCGCGGGCACGGGCGTCGCGCTGCTCGCGGAAGGCGGCGGCGGCAAGACGGTGCACGCGCTCGGGCTCTTGCTCGCCGCCGTCGCCGGGCTGTTCTGGGCGCTGTACATCCTGCTCAGCGTCCCGATCGGCCGTGCGTTCCCGGGGGCGAGCGGCCTCGCGCCGGCGATGGTGCTCGGGGCACTGCTGATCGCGCCGTGGGGGATCGTCTCCGCGGGCGGGCACCTGCGCGACCCGCAGCTCGTCGGCGCCGCCGTCGGCGTCGGGCTGCTCTCGTCGGCGCTGCCGTGGTCGCTCGAGCTGGAGGCGCTGCGCCGGCTGCCGACGCACGTCTTCGGCGTCGTGCTCTCGCTCGAGCCCGCGGTCGCCGCGCTCGCCGGCTTCGTCTTCCTGCACGAGCACCTGCGCACGCGCGCGTGGCTCGCGATCGGCCTCGTCGTGCTGGCGAGTGCCGGTGCAGCGCGGCACCGGCACCCGCCTGCACCGCCGGACGTCTAGCGAGGCTCGATGTTCTGGTTGACCCGGAAGACGTTGTCCGGGTCGTACTGCCGCTTGATCCGCACGAGCCGGTCGTAGTTGGCGCCGTACATGCCGCGGACGCGGTCCGGCTCGTCCATCTGGAAGTTCGAGTAGCCGCCCTGCATCGCCGTCGGCCGGATCGCGTCGGAGTAGCCGCGCGCCCACGCGGTGATCGCCGCCGCGTTCGCCGGGTCGGGGTCGATCCCGGCCGTCACCTGCGACCACGTCGCGTCGCGGTAGCCCCACGCCGTCTCGTCGTTCCCGACGCGGGCGGCGGCGCCGTCGATCGGATACATGTGCATCGTCGACTTCCAGGTCGGCGCCTTCGGCATCCACTCCGCGTGCTCCGCGATCGCCCCGTCGGTCAGCGTCCGCACGAAGTCGCCGCGCCAGTACCACTGCTCGCCCGGCGGCAGCAGCGCGTCGAAGGCGCTGTTCCAGACCGGCAGCGGCATCGGCGCGACGCCGTCGAGCAGCGGCGACCCGAACGCACGCGCCTCGCGCAGCGCCGGCGTCTCCTCCTCGCCGATCTGCGTCCAGACGACGCCGCACACCTTGCGCAGGTGCAGCTCCTCCGGGAACGGCGGCCCCGGCGGGATCGACAGGTACGCGAAGAAGCCGCCGAGCTCCTCCGGCGCCGCGACGATGAAGTCGCGGTACCAGCGCATGACCGCCTCGGTGTCGTCGAGGTCGTAGACGACCGGCCCCGCGAGCACCGTGCTCACCGGATGGCAGCGGAACGAGAACTGCGTCACGATCCCGAAGTTGCCGCCGCCGCCGCGCAGGGCCCAGAAGAGGTCCGGCTCTCGGTCGGCGTCGCACTGGACGACCGACCCGTCGGCGAGCACCACCGTCGCGGCGACGAGGCTGTCGATCGTCAGGCCGCAGCCGCGCGTCAGGTGGCCGATCCCGCCGCCGAGCGTCAGGCCGCCGACGCCGGTCGTGCCGATGATCCCGACCGGCACCGTCAAGCCCTCCTGGTGCGTCGTCTCGACGAGCTTCTGCAGGAGCGTCCCGCCCTGCACCCGGGCGAGCCGCGCCAGAGGCTCGACCGTGACCTCGTTCATCGCCGAGAGGTCGATCACGAGCCCGTCGTCGACGCTGCCGAGCCCGCCGCCGTTGTGGCCGCCTCCGCGCACGGCGATCCGCAGGCCTTGCTCGTTCGCGAAGCGGACGGCGGCCGAGACGTCCGCCTCGTCGACGCAGTACGCGATCGCCGCCGGACGCCGGTCGATCATCGCGTTGTAGAGCTTCCGCGCCTCGTCGTAGTCACCGTCCCCGCGCTCGACGACGCGTCCCCGCACCGCCGCAGCCAGGCCCTCGACCGATGTCGCCATCTCTGCCTCCCGTCGCTGGATGCGGTCGATCGTACGACTACGTGACGATCCGCACAACCAATCGCAGGGCGATCCTCGCTAGGTGCCCTCGACGACCGCCACCGGCGCGGCCAGCCGCAGCGCGAGCGGCGTCCGCTCGAGCAGCCGGAACGACGTCTCGATCACCGGCCCGACGGCGAGCGCGAAGAGGACGGTGCCGACGCCGAACGTGCCGCCGAGGACGATCCCCGCGGCGAGCGCGCACACCTCGAGCGTGCCGCGCACGATCCCGATCCGCACGCCGCTGCGCCGCGTGCCGACGAGCATGAGCGTGTCGCGCGGGCCGGCGCCGAAGTTCGCGCCGATGTAGAACGCCGACGCCGGCCCGATCAGGGCGATGCCGGCGAGCAGCAGCGGCACGCGCACGCCGAGCCCGTCGTGCTGCAGGTGCGTGAGCGCGTCGATCGAGGTCAGCCGGTCGATGAACGTCCCGACGAGGACCGCGTTCGCGACCGTGCCGAGGCCGGGCCTGCCGCCGAGCGCCCAGCCGAGGAACAGCACCGTGACCCCGACGGCGATGTTCGCCTCGCCGAACGAGAGCGGCGTGTGCCGCGCGAGGCCCTGGTTCAGCACGTCCCACGGCGACAGCCCGAGCTTCGACTCGAGGATCAGCACGATCGCGAGCGCGAAGAGGAAGAGCCCGAGCAGCAGCGCGGCCACGCGCACGACGACGCCGCCGCGGACGACCGGATGCGCCCGATGCTCCAGCGCTACAGCCCGAACGGGTTGAACGGCTTCGGGCTCGTCGAGACGAGGACGCCCTTCGTCTCGAGGTACAGGTCGAGCGTCTCGATCGAGAGCTCGCGCCCGAAGCCGGACTGCTTGTAGCCGCCGAAGGGGATCCCCGGGAACGCCGTGAACGGCATGTTGATCCCGACCATCCCCGACTTGATCCGCGCTGCGACGCGGTGGCCGCGCGCGGGGTCGCCCGTCCACACGGTCGCGAAGAGGCCGTAGCGGACGTCGTTCGCGATCCGGATCGCGTCCCGCTCGTCCTCGAACGGGATCACGGTCACGACCGGGCCGAAGATCTCCTCCTGCGCCACCTCCATCGAGCTCGAGACGCCCGCGAGCACCGTCGGCCGGTAGAACGCACCCGGGCCGTCGCCGCGCTCGCCGCCCGTCACGACCTCCGCGCCCTCGGCGATCCCGCGCTCGACGAAGCCGTGCACCCGGTCGCGGTGCGCGGTCGAGATCAGCGAGCCGACCTGCGTCTCGGCGTCGAGCGGGTCGCCGACGCGCAGCTGCTGCGCGTAGTCGGCGAAGCGCGCGACGAACTCGTCGTAGAGCGGCTTCTCGACGAGCACGCGCGAGCGGGCCTCGCAGCTCTGGCCGGCGGCGTAGTAGATCGACCAGACCGAGCTCGGAATCGCGTCGTCGAGGTTCGCGTCGGCGAAGACGAGGTTCGGGCTCTTGCCGCCGAGCTCGAGCGTCAGGCGCTTGATCGGCTCCGAGCAGAGCCGCATGATCTCGCTCCCCGTCCGCGTCGAGCCGGTGAAGGCCACCTTGTCGACGCCCGGATGCCGGACGAGGTAGGCGCCGGCACCCGGCCCGTCGCCCGGGACGATGTTGATCGCGCCGGGCGGGAAGCCGACGTCGTTCGCGAGCTCGGCGACGCGCAGGACGCTCAGCGGCGTCTGCGGGTCGGGCTTCAGCACGACGCTGCAGCCGGCCGCGAGCGCGGGCGAGAGCTTCCACACCGACATCAGCAGCGGGTAGTTCCACGGGACGATCTGCGCGCAGACGCCGACCGGCTCCTTCAGCGTGTAGCTGAGCAGCGAGCCGCCGACCGGGTTCGAGCGCCCGCCGATCGTGCCGAGCACGGAGGCGAAGAAGCGGAAGTTCTCGACGGCGCCCGCGATCTCCGCCTTGACGGAGGAGATCGCCTTGCCGACGTTGCGCGACTCGAGCTCCGCGAGCTCCTTCCGGTTCGCGGCGATCGCGTCGCCGAGCGCGTGCAGCAGCCGCGAGCGCTCTGTCGGCGGCGTCCGGCCCCAGGGGCCCTCGAGCGCGGCCCGCGCCGCCTCGACCGCGCGGTCGACGTCGGCCTCGCCGGCCATCGCCGCGCGCGCGAGCACGTTGCCGGTCGCCGGCTCGAGCACCTCGCGCACCTCGCCCGAGACGGGCTCGACGACCTCGCCGCCGATGAAGAGCCCGTACTCGCTGCCGGTCGCGACCGCCATCCGGACCAATCCTATGCGAGCCGGGCGGGATCCGAGACCGGAGATCTCGTTTGCATTTCGCCGGTCGTGGGAGGATGATCGGATCCGAAGATCACCCGCGAAGGAGGCGAGATGGCAGGCACGGTCGACGTCCACGCAGCACGCATCCCCGATCGCGACCAGCTGGTCGGCCTGCTGCGGGAGCGCGGGATCGAGGCGGAGCCCCACGGCGAGCTCGAGATCACCGTCCCCTGCGAGGACGGCGACGACTCGGCCTGCGACGACCTCTTCGGCTACGTCGAGGGCGTGATCATGGACCTCGGCGCGCAGATGATCCCGCTCAAGCACGACGGCGTCATCTACCTGCGGCCGCCGCTGAGTTAGCTTCACGCCGCCGCGGGTAGCCCGCCTACGTGGCGGAGCTGCACCCGGTCTCGCTGACCGTCAACGGCGACGAGCATTCGCTCGTCGTCGACACACGCACGTCGCTGCTCGACCTGCTGCGCGAGCACCTCGGCCTGACGGGGTCGAAGAAGGGCTGCGACCACGGCCAGTGCGGCGCGTGCACGGTGCTCCTCGACGGGCGCCGCGCGAACGCGTGCCTCGTGCTCGCGGTCGCGGCCGACGGCTGCGACGTCGTCAGCGTCGAAGGGCTCGAGCACCCGCTGCAGGACGCGTTCGTCGAGCGGGACGCGTTCCAGTGCGGCTACTGCACGCCGGGTCAGCTGTGCTCGGCGGTGGGCCTGATCGAGGAGGCGGAGCGCGAGGGCGCGCACGTCGACGGCACCTACGTGCGCGAGCGGATGAGCGGCAACATCTGCCGCTGCGGCGCGTACCCGAACATCGTCGCGGCGATCGAGGACGTCCTCTAGATGGAGCCGTTCGCGTACCGGCGCGCCGCGACCGTCGAGGACGCGCTCGCGACGCCGGGCGCCACGTTCCTCGGCGGCGGCACGAACCTCGTCGACCTGATGCGGCTCGGCGTCGCGGCGCCCGGCCGGCTCGTCGACGTCTCGCGGCTGAACGCGGAGATCGAGGAGACGCCCGACGGCGGCCTGCGCGTCGGCGCCGGCGTGCGCAACAACGACCTCGCCTTCGACACGCGCGTGCGGGAACGCTGGCCGGCCGTGGCGCAGGCGCTGCTGGCCGGCGCGTCCGGGCAGCTGCGCAACCTGGCGACGACCGGCGGCAACCTGCTGCAGCGAACCCGCTGCTCCTACTTCCAGGACGTGACGAAGCCGTGCAACAAGCGCGAGCCCGGCTCGGGCTGCCCGGCGATCGAGGGCGACCACCACAACCTCGCGATCCTCGGCTGGTCGCAGCGCTGCGTCGCGACGCACCCGTCCGACCTCGCCGTCGCGCTCGTCGCGTTCGACGCGCTCGTGCACACGTCGCGGCGCACGCTGCCGCTCGCCGAGCTGCACCGGCTGCCCGGGGACGAGCCGGCGCGCGACTCCGTGCTCGAGCGCGACGAGCTGATCGTCGCCGTCGAGCTGCCGCCGCTGCCGCTCGCGCGGCGCTCCGCGTACCGGAAGGTGCGCGAGCGCGCGTCGTTCGCCTTCGCGCTCGTCTCGGTCGCCGCCGCCTACGACGGCGAGGACGTGCGGATCGCCCTCGGCGGCGTCGCGCACACGCCGTGGCGCGCGGCGGCGGCGGAGCAGGCGATCCGCGGCGGCGCCTCCTTCCGCGACGCCGCGGAGGCGGAGCTCGCGCAGGCGCGGCCGCTGCGGGACAACGCCTACAAGGTGCCGCTGGCCGTGAACACGATCGTGCGGGTGCTGGAGGAGCTGGCCGGATGAGCGTCTCCGCGCGCGTGCTCGGCACCCCTGTCGACCGGCTCGAGGGCAGGGACAAGGTCCAGGGGAAGGCGCGGTACGCGTACGAGTACCCGCTCGACCGGCTCGCGTACGGGACGCTGCTCGTCGCGACCGTCGCGAAGGGCCGCATCCGCTCGATCGACGCCCGCGACGCGCTCGCCGCGGAGGGGGTGCTCGCGGTCCTCACCTGGGAGAGCGCGCCGAAGCTGCCGAAGGCCGAGGGCGAGCTCGCCGTCCTGCAGGGCGACCGCGTCTCCTACCGCGGCCAGATCGTCGGCGTCGTCATCGCCGAGAGCTACGAGGCGGCGCGGCACGCGGAGCGGCTCGTCCGCGTCGACTACGACGTCGAGCAGCACGACGTGACGCTCCGCGCCGACCATCCGACGCTCTACAGGCCGGACAAGGTCAACCCCTCGTTCCCGACCGACACCGAGGAGGGCGACGTCGAGCGCGCGCTGCGCGAGGCCGCGCACGCGATCGACCTCACCTACACGACGCCCGCGTACCACAACAACGCGATGGAGCCGCACGCGACGACGGCGTTCTGGCAGGAGGGGCGGCTGACGCTGTACGACTCGAACCAGGGCGCGTACGCGTACAGCGAGACGATCGCGCAGACGTTCGACATCCCGCGCGAGCGCGTCCGCGTGATCGCGCGCCACGTCGGCGGGGGCTTCGGCTCGAAGGGGACGCCGCGGCCGCACGTGATCGCGACGGCGCTGGCCGCGCACCACGTCCTCCGGCCGGTGAAGCTCGCGGTGACGCGGCAGCAGATGTTCGCGCTGACCGGCTACCGGACGCCGACGATCCAGCGGCTGCAGCTCGGCTGCGACGCCGACGGGAAGCTGACGGCGATCGCGCACGACGTCGTCGAGCAGACGTCGACCGTGGACGAGTTCGCCGAGCAGACCGCCGTCGTGACGCGCATGCTCTACGCGTCGCCGAACCGGCGCACGACGCACCGGCTCGCCCGGCTCGACGTTCCGACGCCGTCGTGGATGCGCGCGCCGGGCGAGTGCCCGGGCATGTACGCGCTCGAGTCGGCGATCGACGAGCTCGCGCGGGCGGCGGGGATCGACCCCGTCGACCTGCGCGTCCGCAACGACCCCGAGATCGACCCGGAGAGCGGCCACCGCTTCTCCACCCGCAACCTCGTCGCGTGCCTGCGCGAGGGCGCCGAGCGCTTCGGCTGGAGCCCCGGCGGCCGGCGCGAAGGGCGGACGCTCGTCGGGATGGGCGTCGCCGCGTCGACCTATCCGGCCCGCCGCCGGCCGTCCCAAGCGTCGGCGCGGCGCGAGGACGACGGGACGTTCACCGTCCGCGTCGGCGCCGTCGACATCGGCACGGGCGCGCGGACGGTGCTCGCGCAGGTCGCCGCCGACGCGCTCGAGGTGCCGCTCGAGCAGGTGCGGATTGAGATCGGCGACAGCGATTTCGGGCAGGCGCCGGTGGCGGGCGGCTCCGCCGGCACGTCGTCGTGGGGCGCCGCCGTCGTCAAGGCGTGCCGGACGCTGCGCGTGAGCGGCGAGGACGAGGTGCACGTCGAGACCGGCCAGGCGGACGAGCCGCTGGCGAAGCACGGCTTCGGCGCCCAGTTCGTCGAGGTGCGCGTCGACGTCGACACGGCGGAGATCCGCGTCGCGCGCGCCTTCGGGCTGTTCGCGTGCGGGCGGATCCTCAACCCGAAGACCGCGCGCTCGCAGTTCGTCGGCGGGATGACGATGGGGCTCGGGATGGCGCTGCTCGAGGAGAGCCGCGTCGACGCCCAGTTCGGCGGCTTCGTCAACCACGACCTCGCGCAGTACCACGTGCCCGTCAACGCCGACGTGGCCGAGCTCGACGCCGACTGGCTCGACGAGGAGGATCCGCACGTCAACCCGATGGGCGCGAAGGGAATCGGCGAGATCGGCATCGTCGGCACGGCGGCGGCCGTCGCGAACGCCGTGTTCGACGCGACCGGCGTCCGCGTGCGCGACCTGCCGATCACGCCGGAACGGCTGCTGCCGCTCCTGCGCAAGTGACAGGCTGTTACTTGCGCTCGAAGAGCGCGGCCTGGCCCTGGCCGACGCCGACGCAGAGCGTGGCGAGGCCGTAGCGGCCGCCGCGGCGGCGCAGCTCGTGCAGGAGCGAGACGACGAGCCGCGCGCCGCTCATCCCGAGCGGGTGCCCGAGCGCGATCGCGCCGCCGTTGACGTTCACCCTCTCCTCGTCGAGGCCGAGCTCCCGGATCACCGGCAGGCTCTGCGCGGCGAACGCCTCGTTCAGCTCGACGAGGTCGATCTGCTCGACCGGGACGCCCGTCCGCTCGAGCAGCCTGCGCACCGCCGGCACGGGGCCGATGCCCATCACGCGCGGGTCGACGCCGGCGGCGGCGCTGCCGACGAACGTCCCGAGCGGCTCGATCCCGAGCGCGCGCGCCTTCTCCTCGGAGGCGACCACGAGCGCGGCGGCGCCGTCGTTGATCCCGGCGGCGTTGCCGGCGGTGACCGTGCCGCCTGCGCGGAACGCCGGCTTCAGCGCCCCGAGCTTCTCGAGCGAGGTGTCCGGGCGCGGGTGCTCGTCGCGCGCCACCTCCCCCACCGGCACGAGCTCGTCGTCGAAGCGGCCGGCGTCGGCGGCGGCCGCCCAGCGCCGGTGCGAGCGGAGCGCGAACGCGTCCTGGTCCTCGCGCGTGACGCCGTACCGCTCGGCGACGTTCTCGCCGGTCTCGCCCATCGACTCGAGCGGGAACAGCTCCTCCAGGCGCGGGTTCGGGAAGCGCCAGCCGAGGTGCGTGTCGTAGAGGACCTGGTTGCCGCGCGGGAAGGCCTTGTCGGGCTTGGCGACGACGAACGGCGCGCGCGACATCGACTCGACGCCGCCCGCGACGAAGAGGTCGCCGTCGCCAGCGATCACGGCGTGGCAGGCGCCGACGACGGCGGTGAGGCCGGACGCGCAGAGCCGGTTCACCGTCACGCCCGGCACCGTCTCGGGCAGGCCGGCGAGCAGCGAGGCCATGCGCGCGACGTTGCGGTTGTCCTCGCCCGCCTGGTTCGCGCAGCCGAACCACACGTCCTCGATCTCGGCCGGCGGCACGCCGGAGCGCTCGACCACCTCGTGGATCACGTGCGCGGCGAGGTCGTCCGGCCGGACGTGCGCGAGCGCGCCGCCGTAGCGGCCGATCGGCGTCCGCACGCCGGCGAGCACGACCGCGCGGCTCACGGCGCGAACTCGACGTCGGCGGAGTGGCCGGCGCGCGCGAGCAGCTCGCGCACGGCCTGGCGGCCCTCGTCGCCGTAGTCGCAGGTCAGGTCGTTGACGTACATGCCGACGAAGCGGTCGCCGCGCTCGACGTCCATCCCCCGGCCGAACGCGAGCGCGTAGTCGAGCGCCTCGGCGCGGTTCGCGAGCGCGGCGTCGATCGACTCGCGCAGGATCGCGGAGACCTCGGCGATCGTCTCCGCGCCGAGGTCGCGGCGGATCGTGTTGACGCCGAGCGGCAGCGGCAGGCCGGTCTCGAGCAGCCACCACTCGCCGAGGTCGAGGCACTGCTCGAGCCCGGCGTCGCGGTAGGTGAGCTGGCCCTCGTGGATCAGCAGCCCGGCGGCGCCCTCGCCCCGCTCGACGGCCGGGAGGATCTCGTCGAAGCGGTACTCGCGATGCGGGAAGTCGCCGCCGAGCGCGAGCCGCAGCACCATGTACGCGGTCGTCAGCTCGCCGGGGACGAGGATCTCCGTCTCGCGCAGCTGCTCGGGCTCGAGCCGCTCGCGCGCGACGACGATCGGGCCGTAGCCGGAGCCCATGCTCGCGCCGTGCGGGAGCAGGAGGTAGCGGTCGGCGGCACGCGGGAACGTCGCCAGCGACATCGCCGTCACCTCCAGCCGTCCCTCGAGCGCCCAGCGGTTGAGCGTCTGGATGTCCTCGACGACGGGCTCGAACTCGTGCCCGCGCGCGCCGACGGTCCCCGACGCGAGCCCCCAGAACATGAAGGCGTCGTCGGGATCCGCGCTGAAGCCGACCCGGATGAGCATGGGCGGGACGTTAGTGGCCTACACTCGGCCCGTGTCGAAGGAGCCGCTCTCCGACGCGATCCAGCACTACCTGCGCGAGATCTACAAGCTCGGGCAGGTGAAGTCGCCGGTCACCGTCACCGCGCTCGCGCAGGCGCAGGGGGTCGCGCCGGCGTCGGCGAGCGCGATGGTGAAGAAGCTGGCCGCGCTCGGGCTCGCGGAGCACGTGCCGTACCGCGGCTGCACGCTGACGCCGGCGGGCGAGCGGGTCGCGCTGGAGGTGATCCGCCACCACCGGCTGCTCGAGCTGTACCTCGCGGAGACGCTCGGCGTCCACGTCGACGACGTGCACGACGAGGCCGACCGGCTCGAGCACGTGCTCTCGGAGGAGCTGGAGGCGCGCATCGACAGGGCGCTCGGATTCCCGACGCACGACCCGCACGGCGACCCGATTCCCGACGCCAACCTCGAATGGCCGGGCGATAGGATCCGCTCGTGCTGAAGCTCAGCAGCGTCCTCCGGAACCCGCTCGCCTTCTTCTTCACCCGCTCGACGGCGGAGGAGCAGGTGGTGGCGTACTTGACGCGCGAGCACCGGCGGGGGCGGAGCGTGACGGACATCCTCACCGACCGCTACGTCCAGAACCGGCTCTCGCAGCCGCAGCAGATGCGGCTGCTCGAGCGGCCGGAGCTCGTGCACGCGCTCGGCGAGCACGACGTCGCCGCGGCGCGCGAGGCGTTCAGGAACCCGTAGCGAGCGCGACGACCCGGGCCGCGGCGGCGACGTCCCAGGCCGCGAGGCCGTTCGACTTGAAGACGACGACGTCCTCGTCCGACTGGCGTCCCGGCAGCTCCCCCGCGACCACCTGCTGGAGCTCGTGCACCTCGAGCCAGTCGAGCGCGCCCGCCGCGACCGGCTCGATCAGGTCGGCGGACTCGAGCTTCGCGTCCTCGACCGAGTCGCAGCAGACGAAGGCGGCCCGCTCCAGCACCCGGTTGTCGAGCTCGCGGCGGCGGCCGTCGTTCGCGCCGACGGCGCAGACGAGCGCCCCCGGGCCGAGCCAGTCGCCTCGCAGCACCGGGTCGCGGGAGCCGGTGACCGTGACGACGACGTCGCAGGCGGCGGCGTCGGCGTTCGTCTCGCCCGGCTCGCAGTCGAAGCGCTCGCAGAAGCCCTCGAGCCTCTCGCGCGTACGGCAGTAGGCGACGGTGCGCTCGAGCGTCGGCACGGCGGCGCGGATGCACTGGACCTGCGTCTCGGCCTGCCAGCCGCAGCCGATCACGCCGAGCGTCCGGGCGCCGCTCCTCGCGAGGTGCTTCGCGGCGACGCCGCTGGCGGCGCCGGTGCGCAGCTGGCCGAGCGTGTCGGCGTCGATCGTCGCGACGAGCTCGGGGCGGTCGGCGCGGAAGAGGGCGACGACGAAGCGTGCGCCCTCGGCGAAGCCCGCGTACACCTTCGCGCCGGCGTAGCCGAGCTCGAGGTCGGCGGCGCTCATCACCGCGAGGGCGCCGTGCTGCAGCCCGAGCCGGTAGCGGGGACGGTTCTCGACGGCGCCCCGCGCCATCCGCTCGAAGCACGCCTCGATCGTCGCGACCGCGTCCGCCGGCGTGAGCAGGCGGGCGACGTCGGCCTCGGTCAGGTGCAGCGTCACGACCCGGACTTCTTCACGAAGCTGATCTGGCCGCTCGTCTCCATCACCGCCCAGGCGACCTCGTCGAGCGAGCCGATGTTCTGCAGGCGCGCCTGCTCGGCCAGGTCGTCGAGCGTCAGCCGCTCGCGGCGCAGGTTGCGGTCGATCGGGGTGCCGTCCTGCACGATCACGATCGGCTCGCCGTCGAGCAGCGGCCGCAGGCGCGGGAAGCGGAAGTTCGCGTACGAGACGCCGACCTGCAGCGCCGCGATCGTGCCGATCGCGAGCACGACGCCGGTGATCGAGTAGTCGTCCTGCGTCACGCCCTGCTGCACGAGGTCGCCCAGCACGATCAGCACGATCAGGTCGAACGGCTCCAGCGACGAGAGCTCGCGCCGACCGATCACGCGCATCAGCACGAAGAGGAAGGCGAAGACGAAGGCTGCGCGGAGGACGACGTCCATCAGGGGAAGAAGGTGAGCGTGCGGTCGATGTGCGCGAGCTTCGTCGCGCCGTCGTAGAGCGTCACGTCGGCGCGGCGGCGGCCGACGTTCGTCGGATTGACCTGGAACTGCACGAAGAGGCGATAGCTCTCGCCGGCCGGGATGTGGCCGAGGGTGAAGAGCAGGTCGCCGTCCCGGCTCGCCTCGCCGAGCGGCGACGGCTCGATCGTGTTCATCGTCTGCCCCTCGTTCCAGCCGGGCGAGAGCTGGAGCAGCGCGTTCTTCACGTCGCGGTGGGCGCTGATCGTGAAGCGCGCCTCGTAGAGGAGCCCGCCGCGCAGCCGGCTCGGCGCGTACAGCTCGAGCGTCGCCACGTCGGCGGCCGCGGCGACGCCGCTCGGCCGCTGGCCGAAGACGTTCGCGAGCCCGAGGACGAGGAACGCGACGAGCAGGCTCAGGACGCCGCGCCGGTACCAGATCCGGTGCCCGCGGCCGTCGAGGTCGCGGTGGCGCTTCACCACGATCCGGTCGGGGACGTCCGCCATCCCGGCCCGGATTCGCCCTGCGACGCGCGCAGTCCTGCGGCGGACCGCAGGTTCCGTGCCCTTCCGGCATCCTCCGTCTCGAGCGCAATGCGCACGCTGCTCGTCACCGCAGCCACGCTGGCGGCCGCCGCCTCGACGGCGTGGGTGGCCTCGCCGCCGCCGCAGCTCGCCCGCTCCGGGACGATGCTGCGCGGGGCGCACTTCGGCCGTCACGAGCTCGTCCGGATCAGCTTCCTCGCGCCCGTGCCGGGCCGCCGGCGGCTGCGGACGACCGCGCTCGGCACGTTCGCGACGCCGCTGCCGCCGTTCGACCCGTGCGTCGAGTCGCTGCAGGTGGTCGTGCGCGGCGCGCACGGCGAGCTCGTGCGGCTGAAGCTGCCGCCGCGCCAGTGCCCCGTGCCCTGAGACCGGGGCGGCAGGCAGCAGACGCCGCACCGGCCGCGGTGCTTGACATGTGACTATTTAGTCACGTATCCTCCGGACGTGGACGACGACGACCGCGTCTTCAAGGCCCTGGCGGACTCGACCCGCCGGCACCTGCTCGACCGGCTGCACGAGCGCGACGGCCGCACGCTCACGGAGCTCGAGTCCGAGCTGGAGATGACCCGCTTCGGCGTCATGAAGCACCTGCGGGTGCTCGAGGACGCCGGTCTCGTCACCACGCGCCGCTCGGGGCGCGAGAAGCTCCACTTCCTCAACCCCGTCCCGATCCGGCTGATCCACGACCGGTGGATCGACAAGTACACCGAGCGCCGGGTGGCGGCGCTCGCCGACCTCAAGCAGGAGCTGGAGGAGACAGCATGAGCACGACGACGGCACAGACGACCCAGGTGTACGCGGTCTTCATCAGGGCGACGCCGGAACAGGTCTGGGAAGCGATCACGACGCC
The DNA here is from genome assembly GCA_035708345.1 of Gaiellaceae bacterium. GTDB lineage: Bacteria > Actinomycetota > Thermoleophilia > Gaiellales > Gaiellaceae > Palsa-739. The sequence continues at coordinate 4,645 of DASSSR010000012.1, read as the reverse complement.
CTCGTTCACGCAGCAGTACTTCTTCGGGTCGCGGGTGACGGTGACGCCGGAGACGTACGTCGGCCTCGACGCGGACGGCGGCGCGCTCGTCGAGGGCGGCGTCGTCGAGTACGACCCGCCGAAGCGGCTCGTCCACGGCTGGCGGGCGCTCTACGACCCGGCGTCCGCAGCGGAGGAGGAGAGCCGCGTCACGTGGGAGCTCGAGCCGCAGGACGGCGGCGTCACGAAGCTGACGGTCGTCCACGACCGGCTCGAGGCCTCGCCGGTCACGGCGGCGAGCGTCGCCGGCGGCTGGAGCTACGTCCTCTCGGGGCTGAAGACGCTGCTCGAGACGGGCCGGCCGCTCGTCGGCTGAGGCGCTGCACGTGCGGGTGCGGCGGCGCGCCGAGGCGGCCGCCGCACCGTCGTCGTGCTACTTGCCGGTGTTGACGTACTGGATGCAGTCGCCCTGGTTCGCGAACGAGCTGCCGTCCGCGCGGGTCACCGTCGCCCAGCCGCCGTCCTTGCACTGATCCTTCGACGTGACGGCCTGGTACGGCTCGAAGTCGTAGACCGTCCCGTCGAAGTCGACGAGGTCGGTCTCGACGTCGTAGCCCGGGTTGTACGTGCCGACGTTGACGCCGAAGCCCGTCACGACCGCGTCGGGGCACGCGCTCTCGATCTGCGACAGCGTGTACAGCGGCGGCCCGCCCGCGCCGGCGCCGATCACGCCGTTCGGGCAGACGACCGTGGCGCTCGACCAGAAGAGGCCGGAGTCGACGTCCCACTGCTGCCAGGTGCCCGGCACGACCGCGCCGTTCCAGTACGGCTCGTAGACGAGCGTCGTGAAGCCGCCGCCGCTGCCGAGCAGGTCGACGGCGAGCTGGTACGACGGGTCGCCGACCGGGGCGGAGGCGCTGTTCTGCTTCGTCGAGTAGCCGAGCTCGCTCACGTCCGCGAGCGGCGTGCTCGCCTCGTGCATGTACTGCGCCTTCGCGGCCGCCGTCGCGTCGGTCGTCAGCTGCAGCGCGCCGATGCCGCTCGGCGCGGTCGAGTCGACGACGAAGTCGACAGTCCCGCCGGGGCGCGTGTCGGCGGTGCTCCAGCCCTGCTGGTTCGCCGGCGTCACGACGACCGTCGTCGCCGCGACCGCGGCGCCCACCCAGATCGCCATGCTCCCGACCACGGCTCCCGTTGCCATGAGTCGCTTCACGCTCTGCCTCCCCTCCTCGTGGTGGACCGCAATAGGGCACACATATCACGGACCACGAAGGAATGCGCCCGGCATGATTCGAACATGCGACCTCTGCCTCCGCAGGGCAGCGCTCTATCCCCTGAGCTACGGGCGCTTGGGACGGAACAGTGTAGCCGCGCGGGCGAGCAGCCCGGGCCGCGCCGGACGGCCCGGTAGACGCGCCGCGCGCACGCACTCGACGTGCGCGTGCCGCCGTCTCGACACGTCCCCCTCGGGCGCGATCAGCACGTGCTCGCTCATCGCGTGCAGCCGGTAGCCGCACAGCGGGCAGCGGTACGTCGCCGGCTTCAGCGAGCGCGCCGGCCGGATCGACCACCACTCGGCCGGCTCAAGGCGCGAGCGCGAGCGGCGCGTCATCCGGCACCTCGACCCGCACGTACGCGAGCGCGACCACCGAGCCGTCGTCGCGCCGCTCGGCGCTCGTCACGCGGCCGACGACCCTGCCGTCGTGGACGAGCTCGGCGTCGTACTCCGGCACCTCGGGCAGGCGGACGACGCGCAGCGCGCGGTTCGCGTGGCCGCGGTAGTGCAGCCGCGCGACCGGCTCCTGCCCCGGGTAGCAGCCCTTCGAGAAGGAGATGTGCGTCTCCTCGAGCCCGGCCTCGGCGGGCAGCACGCGCTCGTCGAGCTCGCGGCCCCAGCGCGGCACGCCCGCCTCGATCCGCCGCCGCTCCAGCTCCCGCTCGCCCAGCGTCGGCTCGAGCTCCGCGTCGAGCACCTCGCGCGCGCCGGGGAAGTCGGTCGCGAAGCCGAGCTCCTCGCCGCCGCCGAAGACGAGCGTCGACACGTGCTCCTCGGGCTCGATCTCGCAGCGCGCCCGCAGGCGCATCCGCACCAGGTGCGCGCGCACGGTCTCGCCGAGCTCCGGCTCGGTGAGGACGAGGAAGTCCTCGTCGCCGCGCCGCCAGACGACGACCGGCGCGATCACGCGCGCCTTCGGCGTCAGCAGCAGCGCCGGGCAGGCGCCGCCGGGCGGCAGCGCCTCGACGTCGTTCGAGACCATCCGTTGCAGGTAGTCGCCGGCATCCGGGCCGGCCACCCGCACGAAGGCCCGGCGACGGGTCGCGACGTCCACGGGATCTAGTGTAGGAAGCGCATGCCGCTCTTCCGATCGAAGGCCGAGGCCAAGGTCCGCGAGGCCGGGTACGACCCGGCACGGCTGCCGCCCGGCCAGTACCTGACCGAGAAGTGGCCCGTCCTGCACGCCGGCGACGTCCCGCACGTCGACCTCGCGACCTGGACGCTGCAGATCACGGGCGAGGTCGAGCAGCCGGTGACGCTCGGCTACGACGAGCTCCGCGCGCTGCCGGCGACGACGGTGACGACGGACATCCACTGCGTCACCCGCTGGAGCCGCTTCGACGCCGGCTTCACCGGCGTGCACTGGCGCGAGCTCGCGAAGCTCTGCCGGCCGAAGCCGGGCGCGCGCTTCGCGATCGCGCACGCGGAGCAGGGCTTCACCGCCAACCTGCCGCTCGCGGCGCTCGAGGAGGAGGCGTCGCTCGTCGCCTACGAGGCCGACGGCGAGCCGCTGACGCCCGAGCACGGCGGCCCCGTCCGGCTCGTCGTCCCGACGCGCTATTTCTGGAAGAGCGCCAAGTGGCTGACCGGGATCGAGCTGAGCCCGTTCGACAAGCCCGGCTTCTGGGAGCGCTACGGCTACCACAACGACGCCGACTACCGGCAGGAGCAGCGCTACTCGTTCTGACCGCTCGGGGCTAAAGGTCGGAGCCGTTCCTGCCGATAGCTCGGCTACCCACCTCCCCACTCCCCAAGTGGAACGAAGGGCCCGCGGTTGCGGGCCCTTCGCCGTGAATCACCCGGAAGCCGGGCTCCCTACATCATCCCGCCCATGTCCGGCATGCCGGCGCCGGCACCGGCGCCCGCCTTCTCCGGAGCCTCGGCCACGACGGCCTCGGTGGTGAGGATGTTCTTCGCGATCGAGGCCGCGTTCTGCAGCGCCGAGCGCGTGACCATCGTCGGGTCGCCGATCCCGCTCTTCAGCAGGTCCTCGACCTCGCCGGTGTCGACGTTGAGGCCGTGGCCCTTGTCGGCCTGGCGCACCTGCTGGACGACGACCGAGCCCTCCAGGCCCGCGTTGTACGCGAGCTGGCGGAGCGGCTCCTCGAGCGAGCGCAGGATGATCTGCGCGCCCGTCCGCTCGTCGCCCTCGAGCGAGCCGAGCACGTCGTCCTTGACCGCGTCCGCCGCGTTGATCAGCGCGACGCCGCCGCCCGGGACCTGGCCCTCCTCGAGCGCCGCGCGGGCGGCCTGGAGCGCGTCCTCGACGCGGTGCTTCTTCTCCTTCATCTCGGTCTCGGTCGACGCGCCGACCTTGACGACCGCGACGCCGCCCGACAGCTTCGCGAGCCGCTCCTGGAGCTTCTCGCGGTCGAAGTCGGAGTCGGTGTTCTCGATCTCGGACTTCAGCTGCTTGATCCGGCCCTTGATCGCCTCGGAGTCGCCGTTGCCGTCGATGATCGTCGTCGAGTCCTTGTCGACCACGACGCGGCGGGCCTTGCCGAGCTGCGAGAGCTTCGTGTTCTCGAGCTTCAGGCCCATCTCCTCGGTGATCACCTCACCGCCGGTGAGGATCGCGATGTCCTCGAGCATCCGCTTGCGGCGGTCGCCGAAGCCCGGCGCCTTGACGGCGACGGCCTGGAACGTGCCGCGGAGCTTGTTGACGACGATCGTCGCGAGCGACTCGCCCTCGACGTCCTCCGCCACGATCAGCAGCGGCCGGCCGGCCTGGATCACCTGCTCGAGCACGGGCAGGAGGTCCTTGACCGCGCCGATCTTCTGGTTGGCGACGAGGACGTACGGCTCCTCGAGGATCGCCTCCATCCGCTCGGCGTCCGTGATCATGTAGGGCGACAGGTAGCCCTTGTCGAACTGCATGCCCTCCGTGAACTCGAGCTCGAGGCCCAGGGTCTGGCCCTCCTCGACGTTCACGACGCCGTCCTTGCCGACCTTCTCGATCGCGTCCGCGATCACGTCGCCGATCTCGCGCTCGCGCGACGAGACGGTGGCGATGCGGGCGATGTCGTCCTTGCCGGCGACCTGCTTCGACTGCGTCTTCAGGTTCTCGACCACCGACTCGACGGCCTTCTCGATCCCGCGCTTCAGCCCCATCGGGTTGGCGCCGGCCGAGACGTTCTTCAGGCCCTCGCGGACGATCGCCTGGGCGAGGACGGTGGCGGTCGTCGTGCCGTCGCCGGCGACGTCGTTCGTCGCCGTCGCGACCTCGCGCACGAGCTGTGCGCCCTGGTTCTCGAAGACGTCCTCGACCTCGATCTCGCGGGCGATCGTGACGCCGTCGTTCGTGATGGTCGGCGCGCCGAACTTCTTGTCGAGCACGACGTACCGGCCCTTCGGGCCAAGGGTCACCTTGACCGCGTCGGCGAGGGTGTC
>DASSSR010000011.1:0-15922 GCA_035708345.1 Gaiellaceae bacterium | reverse complement strand
GATCGCGCAGGGCGCGACCGACTACGCGCTCGAGTACGCGAAGTCGCGCGAGACGATGGGCAGGCCGATCGTCTCCCACCAGCTGATCGCCGCGAAGCTCGCCGACATGGAGACCGAGTGCGAGGCGGCGCGCGGGCTGCTCTACCGCTTCGGCGAGATGGCCGACGAGGGCGTCGCCGGCCCGGAGCTGACGAAGGCGTCGGCGATGGCGAAGCTGAAGTGCGGCGACGTCGCGATGTTCGCGTCGACCGAGGCGGTGCAGATCCTCGGCGGCTACGGCTACATCAAGGAGTACCCGGTCGAGCGGTACATGCGCGACGCCAAGATCACGCAGATCTACGAGGGCACGCAGGAGATCCAGCGGCTCGTGATCGCGCGCGAGATGGCGAAGGAAGCGCGCACCTTCCTCCTCAGTGCCGTCTGAGGGCCGGGACGAGGCGGTCGACGTCGGCCGTCGCCCGCGCTCCTGCCGGCGCCGCCCGCCCGCCTCGACGCAGGCCGCGACGGGCGGGAATGGTTCGTCTTCGACCCGCGGGGGATGCGCAAGCTCGTGGAGCTCGCGGGCTGGACGGTCGAGGCGCAGACTGCGATCCTGACCGATCGGTTCGTGATTCCGACCGACCGGAGGCATCGCCTCGGCATACGCGGACGCTCGTGCGCGTTACGGGCAAGGAGGAACGGATGAAGCTCGACGGGATCCACCACGTCACGAACATCACCGGCGACGCGCCGCAGAACGTCGACTGGTACACGGGCCGGCTCGGCCTGCGGATGGTCAAGAAGACCGTCAACCAGGACGACCCGACCGTCTATCACCTCTTCTACGCCGACGAGCAGGGCAGCCCGGGCGCGGACATCACCTTCTTCGAGTACCCGGGCGCGCAGCGGGGCCGGGCCGGTGCGGGGATGATCCACACGATCGTCTGGCGCGTCGGCTCCGAGGAGGCGCTCGACTTCTGGCGCGAGCGGATGGGCTCGATCCCCTTCGAGGACCCGGAGGGGCTGCGCCACGACCTCGTCGTCGCGACCGTTCCCGACGCGCCGCTGGTCGCCGACCATCCGGAGATCCCGCACGAGCTCGCGCTGCAGGGCTTCGAGGGCGTGCGCGCGTACGCGCGCGACGTCGAGGCGCGCACCGCCGACTTCCTCGACGGGATCGGCTTCGAGCGCGACGGCGACCGGTGGACGACGCGCGGCGCCGACCGCGGCGGCTGGATCGAGTACGAGCCTGCCCCGGAGGAGCCGCCGCTGCCGGGCGCCGGCACCGTCCACCACGTGGCGTGGTCGTGCGAGCTGGACGAGCAGGAGCAGTGGAGGCAGCAGGTGCTCGCCGCCGGCGGCCGCCCGACCGAGATCATCGACCGCTTCTGGTTCCGCTCGGTCTACTTCCGCGAGCCGAGCGGCGTGCTCTACGAGATCGCGACGAAGGGGCCGGGCTTCTCCACCGACGAGGACCCGGCGCACCTCGGCGAGCAGCTGATCCTGCCGCCGGCGTTCGAGCACCTGCGCGCGCAGGTGGAGCCGATCCTGACGCCGCTGCCCAACCCGCGTGCCTCTTACCGCGCTTGATCGTCCCGCCGCCGGCGAGGCGGCAGGCGCGCTCGTCCTGATCCACGGGCGCGGCGCCGACGAGCACGACCTCTTCCCGCTGCTCGACGCGCTCGACCCGGAGCGGCGCCTGCACGGCTACACGCCGCGCGGCCCGCTCGCGCTGCCGGCTCTGGCCGGAAACGCCGGCGGCGAAGCCACCGGCGTCCGGCCGGCAGACCCCGCCGCCTTCGGCGGCGGTGGCGGCGCGCACTGGTACGCGCTAGGCGGCATCCCGACGCCGACGCCCGAGCACTTCCTCGCGAGCTACGAGGCGCTCGCCGAGTTCCTCGACGCGCTGCCCCACGAGCGGGTCGTGCTCGGCGGCTTCTCGCAGGGCTGCGTGATGTCGTACGCGCTCGCGTTCGGCTCCGGCCGCCCACGGCCGGCCGCGCTGCTGGCGATGAGCGGCTTCATCCCGCGCGTGGAGGGCTTCGAGCTCGAGTTGGCGCCGCCGTTCCCGCCGATCGCGATCCTGCACGGGACGTACGACCCGGTGATCCCGGTGCAGTTCGGCCGCGAGGCGCGCGACACGCTCGTCGCCGCCGGCGCCGAGCCGCTGTACCGCGAGTACCCGATCGAGCACTGGATCGACCCGCAGGCGATCCCGCTGCTGCGCGAGGTCGTGCGGAGTGCCGTCGCGTAGGGCGGTCGTCGTCGGCAGCGGGCCGAACGGGCTCGCCGCGGCGATCACCCTCGCGCAGGCCGGACTCCAGGTCGTCGTGCACGAGGCTGCCGACCGGATCGGTGGCGGGACGCGCACGGAGGAGCTGACGCTGCCCGGCTTCCGCCACGACGTCTGCTCGGCGATCCACCCGCTCGGCCGCTCGTCGTCGTGCTTCGCGCCGCTCGAGCTGGGGATCGAGTGGCGCGAGTCGCCGGCCTGCCTCGCGCATCCGTTCGACGACGCGGAGGCGGCGCTGCTGCGCCGGAGCGTCGACGAGACGGCGGCGGCGCTCGGCGCCGACGCGGCGGCGTACCGGAACCTGATCGGCCCGCTCGCCGCCGCCTGGCGGCAGCTCGAGCCGCTCGTCCTCGGCCCGTTCCCGCTCGACCCGCGCGCGCCGCTGCGGCTGCTGCGCACGCTCGGCGCCCGCGGCTCGCTGCGCGCGCTGCACGCGGCGCTCTCGAGCGCGGCAGGGCTCGCGGAGCGCTCGTTCGAGACGCCGCGCGGGCGCGCCTTCCTCGCGGGCAACGCGGCGCACTCGATGCTGCCGCTCGAGACCCGTCCGTCCGCCGGGTTCGCGCTCGTCCTGCTCGTGCTCGGACACGCCGTCGGCTGGCCGTTCCCTCGCGGCGGCTCGCAGGCGATCGCCGACGCGCTCGCGGAGCGGCTGCGCGGGCTCGGCGGCGAGATCGTCACCTCGTCGCGCGTCGACGAGCTGCCGCGCGCCGACGTCGTCATGTGCGACGTCTCGCCGCACGAGCTGCGGCGGATCGCCGGCCTGCCCGACTACGCGCGCCGGTTCCGGCACGGGCCGGGCGCGTTCAAGCTCGACTGGGCGCTGTCGGGGCCGATCCCGTGGCGCGACCCGCGCTGCGCCGAGGCGGCGACCGTCCACCTGGGGGCGACGTTCGAGGAGATCTCCGCCTCGGAGCGGCAGCCCGGCACGCGGCCGCCGTTCGTCCTGCTCGCGCAGCCGTCGCTCTGGGACGAGACGCGCGCGCCGGCCGGACGGCACACCGCCTGGGCCTACTGCCACGTGCCGAACGGATCGGCGCTCGACATGACCGAGGCGATCGAGGCGCAGGTGGAGCGATTCGCGCCCGGCTTCCGCGAGGTCGTGCTCGCCCGCTGCGCGCGCGGGCCCGCGGAGCTCGAGGCGTACGACGCCAACCTCGTCGGCGGCGACCTGAACGGCGGCCGGATGGACCTGCGCCAGACGTGGACCCGGCCGACCGTGCGCCTCGTCCCGTACCGCACGCCGCGCCGCGGCGTCTATCTCTGCAGCGCGTCGACGCCGCCGGGCGGCGGTGTGCACGGGATGTGCGGCTTCGCGGCCGCGAGGGTCGCGCTCCGGGATCTCCGGCGGTAGTAAACGCGTCCGCTACCGGGGAGCGTTCCCGCACGCCACGACCGGGTGCCGGGGCGAGCGGACGACGACCGCGAGCGCGCGCCCGTTCGCGAGCTGGCCCAGCGGCGTCGGCACGGTCCACGCCGCGTGCCGGCCGTGCATGCCGCCGAGCACCGTCTCGCTCGTCAGCGCGGTCGGCCGACGGCAGGAGCCGCGCGCGAGCTGCACGGAGAGCTCGGAGCGCGGCGCGCCCGCGGCGAGCCGCACCTCCAGCCGCGTCTTCTCGCCGTCGGCGGCGCGGCGGAGCGTCGCGACGCCGTCCGTCCGGCCGCCCAGCGGCACGACGAGCTGCTCCGCGACGGGATGCGCGAGCCGGCCGCCGCCGCAGGCTGCGGCGACGAACGGGACCATGCAGATGAGCGGCAAGAGCCTGCGCATACGCGGCCCCTGCCCCGATCCGCGCGGACCTAACCTCCGGGATGCGGCAGCGAGCTCGTGTCGACGACCTCGAAGTCTTCGCCGGTGATCCGGCCGAGCGTGTGCAGGTCGTCGTTCGACCAGTGCGCGTTCGGGGCGCCGCTCACGTACCACGGCGAGCCGTTGTCGGCGAGGATCATCCCGTACGTCTTCAGCGCCTGCAGCACGATCCGCGCCTGCCGCGGGAAGCCGGAGATGTCGACGCCCGCCTTCAGCCGCACGCGCAGCCCCATCGGCGGCAGCGACGGGTCGTCGGACGACGAGGCGTAGTGGCGCGCCGGGTACACATAGGCGCGCCGCGTGCGCGGCGCCGTGAACCGCAGCGCATGGTCGATGACGCCGCGCGCCGCCTCGTCCCAGCGCGCGAGCCCGGGGAAGATCGGCAGCCCGGCCGCGTCCGCCGACGTCCAGCCGGCCGGCCGCAGCCTGTTCGAGCGCAGGTCGAAGATCGCGCCCGAGCCGGCCGTCCAGCGCCCGCCGACGCGGCGCAGCGCGTAGAGCTCGTACAGCCTGCACGCGTCCCGGTCGAGCAGCAGCGCGTGCCGGTCGCCGTCCGACGCCGGGCCGCCCTCGACGTGCACGGTGCGCGGGATCGGATAGCGCGCGCGGTCCGACTCGTCGGCGTACCGGAAGCGCACCGCCGACCGCGGCGTCCGCTTCGAGACGACGTCGAAGGGGATGCCGATCGGGCCGCCGTCCCACAGCCCGGAGCCGAAGTCCGCGTGCAGCGCGGCGCCGGGCCCGATCGAGCGGATCAGCGTCGCCGAGTCGGCCGCGACCGGCAGCGTGTCGACGCGCTGGTTCCACGCGTTCGTCGCCGGGAACACCGGGCACCTCGGCGCCGCCGGGACGCGCAGCGCGCTCGCCGACGCGGCGCCTGCGCAGGCGACGAGGACGGCGGCGGCGAGGAGCGTCTTCACGCGGCGGGCAGGGTGACGGAGACCTCGGTTCCCTCGCCCTCGCGGCTCGCGAAGGCGATCGAGCCGCCGTGCTGCTCGATCAGCGCGTGGCAGATCGCGAGGCCGAGGCCGGTGCCGGGGATCGCGCGGCTCGCCGCGGTCGAGGAGCGGAAGAAGCGGGAGAAGACCTGCTTCTGCTCGTCCGCCGGCACGCCGATGCCCGTGTCCGCGACCACGAGCCGCCCGCCGTCGCCCACGGCCTCGACGGAGACGCTGACCGAGCCGCCCTGCGGGGTGAACTTGACGGCGTTCGAGAGCAGGTTGTCGACGACCTGCCGCACGCGCAGCGCGTCCGCGAGCACCGGCGGGGGCGAGTCGATGCCGACGTCGAGCACGATCCCCTTCTCGGTCGCCGCCGGCCGCATCGCCTCGACCGCCAGCTCCGTGATCTTGGCGAGGTCGACGGGCGCCAGCTGCAGCTCGACGCGCCGCGCCTCGATCTGCGCGACCAGCAGCAAATCCTCGACGAGCGCGTGCAGGCGGTCGGTGCCGCGCCGGATCACGTCGAGGTACTGCCGCCCGGCGTCGCCGAGCGCGTGCTGCTCGTCCTCGAGCATCTCGAGGAAGCCGGAGATCGACGTCAGCGGCGTCCGCAGCTCGTGCGAGACGGTCGCGACGAACGCGTCGCGCATCCGGTCGAGCTCGCGGTCGGCGGTGATCTCGCGCAGCGTCCAGATCCGGCCCTCCGGCACGGGCGACGTGTAGCCGCGGAAGACGCGGCCGGTGCCGGCGACCTCGAACTCGTCGATCGACGCGTCGCCCGGCGCATGTGCGAGCGCCTGCATCCGCTCGCGGTAGCGCTCCGGCTCGGTCATCGCGTCGGCGATCGCGAGCAGCCGCTCGGGGACGGTGCCGGACTGGGGCAGGCCGAGCTCGCGCGTCATCATCCGCAGCGGCTTGTTGGCGATCAGCAGCTCGCCGTCGGCGTCGGTCAGGCAGATGCCGTCGATCGTCGCGTCGAGCAGCGCCGTCTGCAGCGCCGCGGTCCGGCGGAGCTCGCGCTGCTGCGCGCGCAGGCGCCGTCCGGCGATCGCGGTGCCGGCCCCGAGCAGCACGAGCGCCGCCGCGCGCACCACGACCTGCCCGGCGCTCCAGTTGCGGTCGGCGATCTCCGTCGCGAGCACCCAGGCCGCGGTGGCGAGCAGGCCCGCCGCGGCGGCGCCGACGACGCCGAGGTCGAAGCCGATCAGCGCCACCCACGGCGCGAGCGCGACCGTCCCGAGCGTGACCGACCAGTCGAGGGCGAGCATGATCCCCCACGTCGCGCCCATGCACGCGAGCGCGGCGAGGGTGACGGAGTACCTGCCCCGGGCGAACGACGGCACGGCGGCGAAGTCTAGGCTTCGAGCACGTCGGCGAGGACGCGGGCGACCCGCGCCGGCGTCGACGGCTTCAGCACGTACGCCACGGTCTCCGGCGGCGCCAACCCCGACTCGGGCGGGTAGATGCTGACGCAGACGACCGGCGGGACGTCGCCGTCGAAGCCGTCCAGCAGGGAGCGGGCGACGGCGCAGCCGGGCTCCATCACGATCGCGTCGACGTCGTCGCGGCCGGCGTGCGCGACCGCGTCGTGGCCGGCCCGCCTGACCGCGTGCTCGAGCAGGGTGCGCACGTCCGGGTCCGGCTCGGCGACCAGCACGCGCTTCCTCATGCGGCGCCCTCGGCCGCCGGCGGCGTCTCCTCGCGGCCGAGCACGCGCACGAAGACGAAGCACGCCGCGAGCAGACCGAGCAGCACGGGCGAGCGGAGGAACTGGAGCACGAGCACGGCGTCCGGGATCCGCAGCGCCTTCGTGCCGACGATGTCGGCCGGCTTCGGCCGCCAGACGTCCGGCGCGGTGCGGTTGTCGCCCTGCACGACGAAGCCGTGCCGCGCGTCGCCGCCGACGATCCGGTGGATCACCTGCGCACCCGCCATCGGATCGCCCTTCGGCACGCGGTAGGCGATCACCTCGCCGACGTGGTAGCTCGCCTCCCGCTCCACGAGCACGAGGTCGCCCGTGTGGTAGCGGGGGAGCATGCTGTGCCCGGAGACGAGCACGTAGCCGGCACGGCCGCCGAACGACTCCGGGCAGAGATAGAAGGCCCAGAAGAGGAGCGCGAGCGCGACGGCGGCGATCGACGCCGCCCGGTTCGCGTTGCGGAGCGCCTCAGCTCGCATAGGTGAGCACCAGCTGCGGCGCGTTCGAGCCGGCGGAGCTCGAGGAGAGCTGGATCAGGTCCTTGTTCGCGTTCTGCGTCGAGCCGCTCGCGGTCAGGTACCAGCCGTTGTTCGTCGAGAAGCCCTGGACGACGTCGTCGACGTCGCCGGTGACGGTGAAGGTGACCCAGCCCGCCGAGGTCCCGCTCGCGGTCTGGTCGGTCGACGAGGGGGCGAAGCTCAGCGACTGCGCCGCGTTCCACGTCAGCCCGGTCGTCCACGACGAGACGACCCGCGTCAGCGTCAGCGTGAAGCTCCGCGCGGGCGGGCGTGTCACGTACAGCCTCAGCGTCGCCTGGTCGACGCCGCCGCCGGCCGGGATGGCGCAGCTCGAGAGGTCGAAGCGCAGGAACGCCCACCGCTGGCTGCCGCCGTCCGCGAGCACGTCGAGCGTCGTCGCGCCGCCGTTGGCGGCGGTCGGGCTCGCCTGGTTGACGAACGTGTCCGCGGCCGCGCCGGCGACCGTGCAGGGCGTCTTCGCCAGCGTCTGCGAGCCGGCCCAGAGATGCCAGGACGACACGTTCAGCGAGGCGGCGAAGCCGGCGGTGGCGCAGCCGGCCGCGGCGGCGATCGCGACGATCGGCAGCAGCCGCTTCATCAGGCTCCCGTCACCGCGAACCGGTAGCCGGCGAGGCTCGTCGCCTGGACGGCGGGGAGGGAGGAGAACGTCGCCGTCGTGCCGGCGACGGCCTGGGAGGCGGAGGCGAGGGCGGCGCCGGAGCCGTCGACGAGCGTCAGCGAGAGCGTCTCGCCGGCGCACGCCGCGGGGATCCCCCGGACGGTCACCTGCGCCACGCTGCCGGAGTTGTCGACGCGGCGCGTCGCGCCGAGCGAGGAGATGCCGCACGAGGTGACCGCGGCGTTCCCGGCCGACAGGCTCTGCGAGCCGAGCGCCAGGCTCGCCGCCGCCGCGAAGGCGGCCGACGCCGCCGCGACGGCGGTGGCGAAGGCGAGTGTCTTGGAGAGTGCGTTCATCCTCGGAGCGTCCTTCCGTGTGCGGAGGTCTGGGCAGGCCGGGCGTCGCCGCAACGCCCGGCCTGCGGTCCGCCGGTCGAGCCGGCGAGTCCTAGCCGTTGATCGCGACGCTGACGCCCGTGACGCTGGCGGCGGAGACGAAGCCGCTCGGCGTGAGGGTGAGCGAGCCGCCGCCCGTCGGCACGTTCGCCACGGGGAGGGTGGCGAGGTTCGTGCCGCCGCTGTTGCCGGTCAGGGTCACCGAGACCGGCTTGCCCTGGCAGGCGGCGTCGAGGCCCGTGACGACGACGGCGGTGATGCCGTACGCCTTGTTCGTCGCGTCGTAGCCGACCTGGTACGTGCCGGTCGCGGTCGCGCTCTGGCAGGAGGCGACGGTCGCGTTGCCGGCGCTCAGCTGGTTGGCGCCGACGTTCAGGGTGGCCGCGAACCCGTAGACCGCGCCGAAGATGGTCAGCGCGAGCACGAGCGCGAAGAGGGTCTTGCGCTTGATCAGGTTGGTGAGCAGCTTGTGCACGGGGATCTCCTTCTCGTTCCGGGGGACGTGCAGGAGTCTCGGTGCGGGCCTGATGAATAGGGGTGCGGCCGCGGTATGGGTCACGTATGACTCACCATCCGCAGATCCGGGCGCCGTCCCTATAGCTCGACCCCGGGATACGTGTCCCGGATCCGATCGACGTACTCCGCCATCCGGTCGGCGAGGCCCGGGTCGGCGATCTCGAGCACGTTCTCGGCGTTCTCCTCGCCGGAGTGGGAGAGGTTGAAGCTGCCGACGAAGACGACGTCGTCGGCGACGGTCACCTTCGCGTGCATGTAGTCGTGGACGGAGCCGGGCCGGTAGGGGGTCGAGCGCTTGCCGGCGAAGGGCGCCCGCGTGAGGACGGTCCGGAGCAGCGGCTCCTTCCAGGCCGCGTTGCCGTTCTCGTGCCACTGGCGGAGCACCTGCTCGACCTGCGTGAGGTCGACGACGCCGGCCAGGTCGACCCGGCCGTCGCAGGCGACCTGGGCGAGCGTGCCGAGCACCGGCCCGGAGCTGATCACGGGCGAGGCGACGCGGACGCGGCGGCGGGCGGTGCCGATCGCCTTCGCGATCCGGTGGGCGAGCTTCTCGCCGCGGCCTGGGCAGAACCAGGGGCGGATGCCGTCCACCGGCGAGGTGTCGACGCGGCCGGTCTTCTCGACCTCGCGCGTCCGCCAGAGCTGCTCGAAGTCCTCGCGGTAGCGGGCGGCGAGGCCCGGCGACTCGACGGTGACGACGACGTTCTCCTCCCGCGTCCAGGAGTCGGCCGTCCAGTTCGTCGAGCCGGTCCAGACGGCGGCGCCGTCGCGAATCACGTACTTGTGGTGCATCAGGTCGGGCACGCCCGGGATCGGCACGGTCGGGAACGGGAGCGACTCGAGCAGCCCCGGCTCGGTGCGCGGCGGCGGCGGCACCGGCGGGCGGCCGTTCGCCGGGTAGTCGGCGTTGTAGGCGAGCCGGACGGCGACGCCGCGGCCGGCCGCGCCCTCGAGCGCGCCGCGGACGACGCCGGCGAGCGGGTCGGGCAGGCGCAGGTCGTAGATCGCGATCTCGAGCGTCCGCCCGGCGGCGGCGACGAAGTCGGCGAGCGCGCGGGCGGTGCGCTCGGCCGGCTGGCCGCCGTCTACGAGCGTGAACGCTTGTACTCGCGCTTCCACGCCTGGTACTCGTCGAGCTGCTCGGGGGAGTCGACGTCGCCGAGCGTCGGGTGGTCGGGCGCGAGCGGGGCCGCCGTGCGGACGCCGAAGCGCTTCGAGAGCACCGCGCCCAGGCTCTTGATCTTCATCTCGCCGAAGCCGGGCAGCGCCTCGAGCCTCCGGCGCAGCTCGTCGCTGTCGGCCGCCTCCCGCCAGAGCCGGGAGGCGTCGCCGCCGTACTCGTCGACGACGACGCGGGCGAGCTCGCGGACGCGCTCCGCCATCGAGCCCGGGAAGCGGTGCACGGCCGGCTTCTCGCGGAAGAGCGGCTCCAGGTCGGCCTCGGCGACGGCGGCCGGGTCGAGCGTGCCGAGCCGCTGCTTCAGCTTCAGCGGGCCGGCGAACGCGGTCGGGACGGGAACCTGCTGGTCGAGCGCGAAGCCGACGAGCAGCGCGAACGGGTCCTCGGCGAGCAGCCGGCACGCCTCCTCGTCCCGGGTGAAGTAGAGGGCGTTCGGCGCGGGCACGGCGGTTCGATCCTACTCGGGCGGGTATGCGCGGAGCGATGGCCGACCACGAGCTCCTCCGCGGGCGCGACGAGTCGACGCCGCTGCGCGCGCTGAACCGCGTCGCGCTCGTCGTCCTCGCCGTCGTCTGCCTGTTCGGCGCGCTCGCGTACGGCCTCTGGACCGCGCTGAACTGACCGCGTCGCGTCAGCCGTGCAGCTCGGCGAAGTCGGGCACCTCGGCGCGCGCCTTCGCCCGGTGGAGCTCGGCGTCCGGCCGGTCGGCGAAGCGGCCGTCGAGCCACGGCAGGATCTCCTCCTCGCCGGTGTAGACGACGCCGTCCTCGGTGCGCAGGGTCGGGATCTCGCGCCGGCCCGTCTGCGCCTCCAGCTCGTGCCGCTCCTCCGGCTCCGCCGGCACCTGCCGCGCGACGAAGTCGACGCCGGCCTCCGTCAGCCGCTGCCGCACCTTGTGCGAGTGCGGGCACCACTCGGCCTGCCAGAGCTGGATCATCACCGGAGGGCTTTCCGGCGCGCGCGGCGGCAAACGTTCAGAGCCGGGCGACGACGCCCTCGGGCAGGACGCCGAGCCGCTCGTAGCGCTCGAGCGCGGCCCGCCAGCGCCGGTCGGCCTGCGCGAGCGGGCGCAGCGCCGCCGCCGCGGCGTCGAGGTCGCCCCGCTTCGCCTCCGCGAGCGCCTCCGTCAGCGCCACCTCGTCCTCGCGCAGCCCGGCCGCCCGCGCCAGCTCCGCCTCCTCCGCCGGCGAGGACTCCGCCCCGAGCCCCGCGAGCCGCTGCCGCGCCGCCCAGATCCCGTACAGCCGGTGCAGCTCCGCGAGCGGTTCCGGATGGTCGTCGACGCGGAGGTCGACGACCGACTCCCACGCCGGCCGCGCGCCCTCGCCCGAGACGACGAGCAGCGCCGCGGCCTGGCGGCCGCGGAAGTCG
Source organism: Gaiellaceae bacterium (assembly GCA_035708345.1). Classification (GTDB taxonomy): domain Bacteria; phylum Actinomycetota; class Thermoleophilia; order Gaiellales; family Gaiellaceae; genus Palsa-739. The sequence goes on along the minus strand of DASSSR010000011.1, from coordinate 4,604 downwards.
CCGCCCGCCTCCTCCGCCGCGTCGAGCGCCGCGAGCAGCCGCCCGGCGAGCGGGCCCTCCGCCGCGTCAAAGCCGGCCGCGGCGGCCGGCCACACCTCCGGGGAGGCGAGCATGTTCCCCTGGACGCTCAGGTTCTCGCGGGCGAGGTGGCCGCAGTCCGGGATGCACGCGTCGCCGGTGTGGGCCGCCGTGCGTCCCGTCGCGTCGAGGAACGCGACCTGACGGAAGCCGCTCCGCTCGTCCGCGGCGAGCAGCTCCGCGAGCGCGTCGGCGGGCGAGCGCCCGTCCGCGAGCAGCTCGAGCCCGCGCGGCCCGTAGCCCGGGTCGGTGAACGACTGCGTCGCCACCGCGCCGACGCCCGGGCGCGCCCACGCGCAGACACCGACCCGGAACGCGCGCGACTGCACCGCCACGCCGAGCTCGCCGGTCTGCGGATCCCGGGCGACGATCGAGTAGGTCACCGGCAGGACGTTACCCTGCTCCGATGGATCCGCTCGCAGCCTTCAGCGCGCCGACGAGGGCCTGGTTCGAGCGCACGTTCGACGCGCCGACGCCCGCGCAGGCGAAGGGCTGGCCGGTGATCGCGAGCGGCGCGCACACCCTGATCCAGGCGCCGACCGGCTCCGGCAAGACGCTCGCCGCGTTCCTCTCGGCGATCGACCGCCTGACCGGCGAAGGGGCGGGCGAGGGGCTGCGCGTGCTGTACGTGTCGCCGCTGAAGGCGCTCAACTACGACGTCGAGCGCAACCTGCGCGGCCCGCTCGCCGGCCTGCAGTCGCAGCTGCAGGTCGCGGTCCGCACCGGCGACACGTCGCAGAAGGAGCGCCAGGCGATGCTGCGGCACCCGCCCGACATCCTGATCACGACGCCCGAGTCGCTCTTCCTGATGCTGACCTCGCAGGCGCGCGGCGTGCTCGGCAACGTGGAGACGGTGATCCTCGACGAGGTGCACGCGGTCGCCGGCACCAAGCGCGGCGCGCACATGGCGCTCTCGCTCGAGCGGCTCGAATGGCTCCGCCCGGGATTCCAGCGGATCGCGCTCAGCGCGACGCAGCGCCCGCTCGAGGAGATCGGCAGATTCGTGAGCGGCGGCCGGCCGATCGAGCTCGTCGACGCGGGCGTCGCGAAGCGGCTCGACCTCGAGGTCGTCGTCCCGGTCGAGGACATGACGGAGCTCGCGTCGTCCGGCCCCGAGCCGACCGTCAACTCGATCTGGCCGTCGATGTATCCCGCGCTGCTCGAGCTCGTGCGCGTGCACCGCTCGACGATCGTCTTCGTCAACAACCGCCGCCTCGCCGAGCGGCTCGCGCTCCGCCTGAACGAGCTGGCGGAGGAGGAGGTGGCGCGGGCGCACCACGGCTCGCTCGCGCGCGAGCAGCGGACGCAGATCGAGGAGGACCTGAAGGCCGGGCGCATCCCGTGCCTCGTCGCGACCTCGAGCCTCGAGCTGGGCATCGACATGGGCGCGGTCGACCTCGTCGTGCAGGTCGAGTCGCCCAAGTCGGTCGCGCGCGGGCTGCAGCGGATCGGCCGCGCCGGCCATTCGCTGCACGAGGTGAGCAAGGGCCGCATCTTCCCGAAGTTCCGCGCCGACCTGCTCGAGTCGGCTGTCGTGCTGCAGCGGATGCAGGCGGGCGCGATCGAGGAGACGCAGATCCCCCGGAACCCCCTGGACGTGCTCGCCCAGCAGATCGTGGCGATCTGCGCCGACGAGGAGGTTGAGGTCGCCGACCTGCACCGGCTCGTGCGCGGCGCGTACCCGTTCGCCGACCTGAGCAGGGCGCAGCTCGAGAACGTGCTCGACATGCTCGCCGGCCGCTACCCGTCGGACGAGTTCGCGGAGCTGCGGCCGCGCGTCGTCTGGGACCGCACCGCCGGCGTCGTCCGCGGCCGCCCCGGCGCGCGCCGGCTCGCGGTCACGAACGCGGGCACGATCCCCGACCGCGGCCTCTTCGGCGTCTTCATCGCCGACGGCGGCGGCCGCGTCGGCGAGCTCGACGAGGAGATGGTCTACGAGGCGCGCGCCGGACAGGTGATCATGCTCGGCGCCTCGTCGTGGCGGATCGAGGAGATCACGCGCGACCGCGTGCTCGTCTCGCCCGCGCCCGGCGTCCCTGGCGCGGTGCCGTTCTGGAAGGGCGAGGGAGTGGGCCGGCCGTACGAGCTCGGCGCCGCGATCGGCCGCTTCACCCGCGAGCTGCTCGCGCAGCGCGAGCCGCACGTCGCCGGGCTGGACGAGCGCGCGAACGCGAACCTCGTCGCCTTCCTGCGCGAGCAGGAGAAGGCGACCGGCGTCGTCCCGTCCGACCGCACCGTCGTCGTCGAGCGCTTCCGCGACGAGATCGGCGACTGGCGCGTCTGCATCCTGACGCCGTTCGGCGCCCGCGTGCACGCGCCGTGGGCGATGGCGGTCGCGGCGCGTCTGCGCGAGTCGCTCGGGCTCGAGGTGCAGTCGATCTGGTCGGACGACGGGATCGCGTTCCACCTGCCCGACGCCGACGCGGCGCCGCCGACCGACACGCTGCTGCTGACGCCCGAGGAGCTCGACGAGCTCGTGCTCGCCGAGGTGGGGCAGACGGCGCTCTTCGGCGCGCGCTTCCGCGAGAACGCGGCGCGCGCGCTGTTGATCCCGCGTCGCCGTCCGGGCGAGCGGACGCCGCTCTGGCAGCAGCGGCTGAAGGCGCAGGGCCTGCTCCAGGTCGCGCGCAAGTACGCGAGCTTCCCGATCGTGCTCGAGACCTATCGCGAGTGCCTGCAGGACGTCTTCGACCTGCCGGCGCTGAAGCGGCTGCTGCAGGGGCTGCGCACGCGCGAGCTCGACCTCGTCGAGGTGGAGTCGCAGTCGGCGTCGCCGTTCGCCGCGTCGCTGCTCTTCGACTACATCGCGACCTACATGTACGAGGACGACACGCCGCCCGCCGAGCGGCGCGCGCAGGCGCTCTCGCTCGACCGCGAGCTGCTGAAGGAGCTGCTCGGGCAGGAGGAGCTGCGAGAGCTGATCGACGCGGACGCGCTGCACGAGGTCGAGGCGAGCCTCCGTCCCGTGCCCCAGCGCGACGCGGAGCACCTGCACGATCTGCTCAGGCTCAGGGGAGACCTCCGAGTCGGCGAGTTCGACGAGGCGCACGCGGCGATCCTCGAGGCCGAGCGGCGCGCGATCCGCGTGCGCGTCGCCGGCGACGAGCGGCTGATCGCGGTCGAGGACGCGGGCCGCTACCGCGACGCGCTCGGCGTGATGCCGCCGTCCGGCCTGCCGGACGCGTACCTCGAGGGCGGGCCCGAGTCGCTGCGGCAGCTGGTCGCCCGGTACGCGCGCGGCCGCGGCCCGTTCACGACCGCCGAGGCGAACGCCTGGTTCGGCGTCGACGTCGAGGAGCACCTGCGCGCGCTCGAGCACGAGGAGAAGCTCGTGCGCGGCGAGCTCCGGCCCGGCGGCACGGAGCGGGAGTGGTGCGACCCGGACGTGCTGCGCCGGCTGCGGCGCGCGTCGCTCGCCGCGCTCCGCCGCGAGGTGGAGCCGACCGAGCAGGCGGCGCTCGGCCGCTTCCTGCCGCACTGGCACGGGATCGACCGGCGTGCCTCGCTGCGCGAGGCGCTCGTGCCGCTGCAGGCGCTGCCGCTGCCCGTCTCGCTCTGGGAGTCCGAGGTGCTGCCGCGTCGTGTCCCGGAGTACCGCCGCGAGCAGCTCGACCAGCTCTGCGCCTCCGGCGAGCTCGTCTGGGCCGGCGCCGGGCTCGACCGCGTCGCGCTCTTCTTCCGCGAGGACGCGCCGCTGCTCGGGCGCCCGGCCGCCGCACCGGCTCCGGAAGGAGAGGTGCACGACGCGATCCGCGCGGCGCTCGCAGGCGGCGCGCTCTTCTGGCCGCTCGTCGACGTCGAGGACGCGATCGCGCTGCCGGCGCTCTGGGACCTCGTCTGGGCGGGCGAGGTGACGAACGACCAGTGGGCGCCGCTCCGCGCCGAGCGGCGCTATCAGCCGCCGCGGCCCGATCGGCGCGTGCGCCGCTTCGCGCGCGCGCGGGCGAACGTCGTCTCGCCGACGCAGGGCCGCTGGTCGCTCGCGGAGCCGCTCTTCGCCGCGGCGCAGCCGGACCGGCGCGCGCTCGCGGAGCTGCTGCTGGAGCGGCAGGGGATCGTCACGCGCGACGGCGTCCGGGGCGAGGGGATTCCCGGCGGCTACGGCGCGGTCTACGGCGAGCTGCGAGCGCTCGAGACGCTCGGCACCTGCCGCCGCGGCTACTTCGTCGAGGGGCTCGGCGGCGCGCAGTTCGCGCTCGGCGGCGCCGTCGAGCGGCTGCGCGAGCTGCGGCCGAAGGAGGGGGAGGAGGCGGAGCCGCTCGTGCTCGCCGCCGCCGACCCGGCGCAGCCGTACGGCGCGGCGCTGCCGTGGCCGAAGCGGAGCGGCGCGCGGGCCGCACGCGTCGCCGGCGCGCACGTCGTCCTGCTCGGCGGCGAGCCGGCACTGTTCGTCGAGCGCGGCGGCCGCTCGCTCGTGCCGCTCCGCGAGCCGGACGAAGCGTGGCTGCGCCCGGCGCTCGCCGCGCTCGTCGCGCACGTGCGCCGCGGCGGCGCCAAGCGGCTCGCGGTCGAGCGCTTCGACGGCG